>NZ_JBJGZY010000033.1:0-45218 GCF_054050755.1 Modestobacter sp. SYSU DS0511 | reverse complement strand
CCCCCCCCCCCCCCCCCCCCCCCCCCCCCCCCCCCCCCCCCCCCCCCCCCCCCCCCCCCCCCCCCCCCCCCCCCCCCCCCCCCCCCCCCCCCCCCGGTGCTCAGCCGATCGGGCGGATGCCCCAGCGGCCGGTGGTGGTCTCCCCCGGCTCCAGCCGGCGGACCCCCTCGCCGCTCTGCAGCGCGTTGGGCGGGCAGGTCATCGGCTCCACCGCCAGGCCGCCGCGGCGGCGCGGTCCGACGACGACGTCGCCGGTGAACACCTGCACGTGGTCGTAGGAGCCGTCCATCCAGACCACCGCGCCCCGGCCGTCCGGCCCGGTCAGCCGCACCTCGGCGAGCCCGTCCGGGCCGCGCTCGAGGTCGGTGAAGGCGTGGTCGATCCGCAGGTCACCGATGAGCCGGCCCCCACGCAGGTCGTACTCGGTGCCCTCGACCGGAGCCGAGCCGGTCGGGATGCCGCGCTCGTCGGTCTCCAGCCGGGTGGCGCCGGGGGCGACCACCGTGCAGTCGTCGACCCGCAGCCCGGGCCCCGCCGCCAGGTAGGGGTGGTGCCCCTCGCCGTAGGGCAGCGCGGTGTCGCCCTCGTTGGTCGCGGTGGTGGTGACCGTGAGCCCTTCGGGCGACAGCTCGTAGCCGACCCGCAGCCGCAGGGCGAACGGGTAGCCCGGCTGCGGGTGCAGCAGGTGCTCGAGGGTGATCGCGTCGCTCGCGCGCTCGACCACCGACCAGCTGACGAACCGGACCAGCCCGTGGATGGCGTTGGCCACCTCGGGCTCGGTGAGCGGCAGCTGCTGCTCCTGCCCGTCCCAGGTGTAGCGGCCGTCGCGCAGCCGGTTCGGCCACGGGGCGAGCACGTGCCCGCGGCCGTACTCGGCCAGCTCGTGCTCGGCGAACCCGTCGACGACGTCCCGGCCGCCGGAGCGGTAGGTGCGCAGCCCGCCGCCCACCTCGACGACGGTTACCTCCGCCCCGGCGCAGGAGAGCAGGTACTGCTGCCCGGTGGGGAGCACCGTCATCCGATGCGCTCGCCGCTCGTGGAGTCGAACAGGTGCACGTGGCCACGCCGCGGGCTGACGTGCAGCAGGTCGCCCTTCTCCGGCGGCGTGCGGCCGTCGGCGCGGGCGATGATGTCGTGCTCCCCGTCACCGAGCTTGGTGCGCCCGTAGACGTAGGCGTCGGCGCCGAGGACCTCGACGACGTCGACCTCGACGGGCAGGCCGTGGTCGGAGAACTCGACGTCCTCGGGGCGGATGCCGACGGTGACCTTGCCGCTGCCGGCCGACTGGCCCAGCACGTCGCGCGGGACCGGGTAGACGGTGTCGCCGAAGGACACCCCGCCGTCGACGACGTCGAGGTCGAACAGGTTCATCGCCGGGGAGCCGATGAAGCCGGCGACGAAGACGTTCTTCGGCTGGTCGTAGAGCTCGCGCGGCTTGCCGACCTGCATGAGCAGGCCGTCCTTGAGCACCGCGACCCGGTCGCCCATGGTCATGGCCTCGGTCTGGTCGTGGGTGACGTAGACGGTGGTGACGCCCAGGCGGCGCTGCAGCGAGGCGATCTGGGTGCGGGTCTGCACCCGGAGCTTGGCGTCCAGGTTCGACAGCGGCTCGTCCATGAGGAAGACCTGCGGGCTGCGGACGATCGCACGGCCCATGGCGACGCGCTGGCGCTGGCCACCGGAGAGGGCGCGGGGCTTGCGGTCCAGGTACGGCTCGAGGTCGAGCAGCTTGGCCGCCTCCTCCACGCGGCTGCGGCGCTCCTCCTTGCCGACGCCGGCCATCTTGAGCGCGAAGCCCATGTTGTCCGCGACGCTCATGTGCGGGTACAGCGCGTAGTTCTGGAACACCATCGCGATGTCGCGGTCCTTGGCGGGGACGTCGGTGACGTCGCGCCCGCCGATCAGGATGCGCCCGCCGTCGACCTCCTCCAGCCCGGCGAGCATGCGCAGCGAGGTGGACTTCCCGCAGCCCGACGGGCCGACGAGCACGAGGAACTCCCCGTCCTCGATCTCCAGGTTGATCGCGTCCACCGCGGGGCGCTCGGCCCCCGCGTACAGGCGGGTTGCGTGGTCGTAGGTGACAGACGCCATGGTGTGCTCCTCCTACCGGCAGGAACGTGCCGGACGATCCGAGTGGGGTGGGTCACGGTCGTGCTGTGGTGATCATGCACTCCGGCACGGGGCCCGCGTGCAGCGGTCACACCCGCGTGGCGGTCAGCTCCCGCACCTCCGCGTAGCGCTCCCGCACGTGCGGGACCGGGTCGGCCTCGTAGGTCTGGGTGCTGGTGGCGGGCCACACCGGCGGGGTGTCCCCGCCGGCGAGCGTCCAGGCCGCCTGCCGGGCGGCGCCGTCGGCGACGTACTCCCCCGGCGGGGGCACGAGCACCGGGACGCCGAGGACCGCCGGGGCGAGGCGGCGGACCGCCTCGGACCGGGCGCCGCCGCCGACCAGGAGCACCCGGCGAACCGGGTTGCCCAGTGCGGCGATCGCCTCCAGGCCGTCGGCGAGCCCGCACAGCAGCCCCTCGACCGCGGCCCGCGCCAGGTGCGCCGGGTCGCTGGTGGCGAGGGTCAGACCGTGCAACGCCCCGGTGGCGTGCGGGCGGTCGGGCGTCCGCTCCCCCTCGAGGTAGGGCACCATCACCAGCCCGCCGGACCCGGCCGGCGCGGTGAGCGCCAACCGGGAGAGCTCGTCGTGGTCGACCCCCAGCAGCCGGGCGGTGGCGTCGAGCACCCGCGCGGCGTTGAGCGTCACGACCAGCGGCAGGAAGTTGCCGGTGGCGTCGGCGAAGCCGGCGACGGTCCCCGAGGGGTCCGCCGAGGGGGTCGTGGAGACGGTGGAGACCACCCCCGACGTGCCGATGGACAGCACGACGTCGCCGGGCTCGGCGTTGATGCCCAGCGCCGCGGCGGCGTTGTCACCGCTGCCCGGGCCGAGCACCGCTCCCCCGTCGGCGGCCAGCGCACCCGCGGCCACCTGACCGGCCCGCTCGGCCGGCCCCAGCACCCGGGGCAGCACCGGGGTGGAGCCGAACGCCCGCGCCAGCAGGTCGGTCCGGTACTCCCCGGTGAACGGCGACCAGTAACCGGTGCCGCTGGCGTCGCCCCGGTCGGTGACGAGGGCGTCGAGGCCGTGCTGGTCACCCGACCCACCACCCCCGCGCCCCCCGGCCAGCCGCCAGGTCAGCCAGTCGTGCGGGAGGGCGACCGCCGCCGTCCGCTGGGCGTTGGCCGGCTCGTGCTCGGCCAGCCAGCGCAGCTTGGTGACGGTGAACGAGGCGACCGGGACCAGGCCGACCGCCTCGGCCCACGCCCGGCGGCCGGCGTCGCCGTCCCCGTCGCCGAGCTCGGCGATGAGGTCGGTGGCGGCGCCGGCCGATCGGGTGTCGTTCCACAGCAGCGCGGGGCGGACGACCTGGCCCGCCTCGTCGAGGCAGACCATGCCGTGCTGCTGTCCCCCGACGGCGACCGCGGCGACGTCGCCCAGGCCACCGGCCGAGTCGATCGCCTGCCGCAGCGCCGCCTCCCAGGCGGCGGGGTCGACCTCGGTGCCGTCGGGGTGCGACGCCCGGCCCTCACGGACCAGGGCGCCGCTCTCGGCGTCCCGCACCACGACCTTGCACGACTGGGTCGACGAGTCGACCCCCGCCACCAGCGTCATGACCTACCTCTGCTGCTCTGTGGATCCGGGCGTCAGGTCAGCGGGCGCCGAGCAGGTGCTCGATCATCAGCTGGTCGACCCGGACGACCCCGGCACCCCGCTTGGCGACGGCCTCGGCGTCGAAGTCCTCGAACGCCGAGCGGTCGGCCAGCAGGTCCTCGAAGCTCTCGCCCGCGCCGAGGGTGGGCTGCCGCAGCTCGGGCACCCGAGCGGCGGCCAGCGCCTCCTGCACCTCGGGGTCGGCCCGGAAGGCGGCAGCCCGCTCCTTGAGCATCAGGTAGGTGCGCATGTTCGCCGCGGCCGAACGCCACACGCCGTCCATGTCCTCGGTGCGCAGCGGCTTGTAGTCGAAGTGCCGCGGGCCGTCGTAGGCCGGGGCCCCGTCGACGCCGCCGTTCTCCAGCAGGTCGACGGTGGAGAAGGCCTGCAGCAGGTCGCCGTGGCCGAACACCAGGTCCTGGTCGAACTTCGGCCCGTGCTGGCCGTTGAGGTCGATGTGGAAGAGCTTGCCCGCCCACAGCGCCTCGGCGATCCCGTGGGTGAAGTTCAGGTTCGCCATCTGCTCGTGCCCGGTCTCCGGGTTGAGCCCCACCAGGTGCGAGTGCTCCAGCTTGGCGATGAAGCCCAGCGCGTGCCCGATGGTGGGCAGGAAGATGTCGCCGCGGGGCTCGTTCGGCTTGGGCTCCAGGGCGAAGCGCAGGCCGTAGCCGCGGGCCTCGGAGTAGGCGGCCAGGGTGTCGATCGCCTCGGCGTAGCGGTCCAGCGCCGCGATGAGGTCCTTGGCCACGTCGACCTCGGCGCCCTCGCGGCCACCCCACAGCACGTAGGTCTGGGCACCCAGCTCGGCAGCCAGGTCCATGTTCCGCATGACCTTGCGCATCGCGTAGCGACGCACCTCGCGGTCGTTGGCGGTCAGGCCGCCCTCCTTGAACACCGGGTGGGTGAACAGGTTCGTGGTGACCATCGGCACGACCAGGCCGGTCTCGTCGATCGCGGCCCGGAAGCGCTTGATGTGCGCGTCCCGGGCGGCGGTGTCGCTGCCGAACGGGATCACGTCGTCGTCGTGGAAGGTGACGCCGTAGGCGCCCATCTCGGCCAGGCGGTGCACCGACTCGACGACGTCGACCGGCTCACGGGTCGCGGTGCCGAACGGGTCGGCCGCCGGCCAGCCCACGGTCCAGAGACCGAAGGTGAACTTGTCCTCGCGCGTGGGCTTCAGGTCGGTCATCAGGGAGTTCCTCTCGAGAGCAGGTGGATCAGGAGGTGTACCGGGTCACTTGCCGAAGCCGGCCGTCAGACCGCCCAGCAGGTAGCGCCGACCGAACAGGTACAGCAGGAAGATCGGGACGACCGACAGCGTGACAGCCGCCAGCAGGCCGGGCACGTTCGTGCCGAACTGGCCCTGGAAGTCCCACAGGCCCAGGGTGAGCACGCGGGTGTCCTTGGACTGGGTGAGCACCAGGGGGAAGAGGAAGCCGTTCCAGGCGTTCAGCGCCGTGAACACCGAGATGGTGGTGATCGCCGGCTTGGCCAGCGGGAGCACCAGGCTGCGCAGCACGGCGAAGGGCCCGGCGCCGTCGAGGGTCTGCGCCTCGTAGAGCTCCTTCGGGATGTCGCGCAGGCTGTTGGTCATCACCAGCAGCGCCACCGGCATGGCGTAGGCCGCCGTCGGCAGGATGACGGCCAGCAGGGTGTCGTACAGCCGCATCTGGGTGATGAGCAGGTACACCGGGATGATCGTCGCCTGGGCCGGGATGGCCAGGCCGATCAGCATGAGCGAGAAGCCGCGCTGCACCAAGCGTCCGGTGTTGCGGGCGATGGCGTAGGCCGCCGGCACGCACAGCCCGACCACGATCGCGACCGTGGCGAGGGTGACGATGGCGGTGTTGACCAGGTAGGTCGGGAAGCCGCCCTGGAGGACCGTCGAGTAGTTCTCCGCGGTCGGGTCCGCCGGTGGGTTCAGCGGGTTCGTCGAGAGGTAGTCCGTCCGGGTGCGGAAGCTCGCCGCCACCAGGTAGTACAGCGGGACGGCGACGATGGCCAGCCACAGGGTGGCCAGGACGCCGGCGAGGTAGTTGGGCTTCTCCCGACGGCCGCCCGCGCTGCCGCTGCGGCGGGGCGGCCGGGAGGCCGACGAGCCCGCGCTGATGGTCTCCGGGTCGATGGCGGTCTGGGCCACGGTCACGCGCCTTCCTGCTCGCTCTGCATGTTGCGGAAGCCGGTCGCCCTGGTCACGACCAGGGACAGCACACCACCCAGCACGAGCAGGAGCACGGCGATGGCGCTCGCGTAACCGAGCTCGTAGGCGCTGAACCCGGTGATGTACATGTACAGCGGCGCCACGCGGGTCGCCGTGCCGGGACCGCCGCCGGTCAGGATCAGGATCGTGTCGAACGTGGTGAACGAGCCCACCAGCATCAGCACGGACGAGGTGATGACGGTGTAGCGCAGCAGCGGCAGCGTGATCGAGAAGAACTGCTTGAACCGGCCGGCACCGTCGATCGTGGCGGCCTCGTAGAGGCTGGCCGGGATCCCGCGGGTGGCGGCTTGGTACAGCAGCGTGTGGAACGGGATGTACTGCCAGCTCACCACGAACACCACGGTGTAGACGACGATCGAGGTGTCACCGAGGAAGTTGAACCGGTCCAGGAACGGCAAAGCCTGGGTGACGCCGAAGTTGGTGTCGAGCACCGACCGCCACAGCAGGGCGATGGCGGCGGTGGACAGCAGCAGCGGCAGGAAGAACAGCGTGCTCAGCACCGCCCGGTTCCGCTGCTTCCCGGCCGCCCAGACCCCGATCACCAGCGCGATCGGGGTCTGGACGAGCCAGGACAGGACCATGAACGCGAGGGTCAGCCGCAGCGAGGCGAGCGCCTCGCCGTCCTGCGCCAGCCGCGTCCAGTTCTCCGTCCCGGACAGGCCCGGAAAGCCGAAGCCCCTCCAGTCGGTGAAACTGAGGTACACGACCAGCACCATGGGCACCAGTGCGAACAGCCCGAAGAAGAGCAGTGCCGGTGTGGCGTACCAGGCAGACGGTCGTTGCAGACCCGTCTGCACGGATGACCCTCGTGAACTCATGATCTACCGTTCTCGTTCGTTCTCTCAGCCGGCCAGCGCGTCGACGAAGCCCTGCGCGTCGATCTCGCCGAGGAAGAACCGCGACAGCTGCTCCAGCATCTCGTTCGCCTCGTCAGAGGTGAGGTCCTGGTCCCAGGAGAGCTGGAAGTTGTCCGCCTCGACGGTGGAGTCGTACACGAACGTCGCGTGCTCGCCGTTCTCGGTGGCCTCGAGCTGGTCGCGGATGCCCTGCACCGGCGGCACGTCCCCGGCCTCGATGAGGTCGGTGATGTACTCGTCGCTGGTCAGCTGGGTCCGCAGGTACTCGCGGGCCGTCTCCTTGTTGTCGGAGTTGGCGGTCAGCGAGTAGAAGTTCGACACGTTGCCGACCAGGTTCGACGGGTCACCCGCGCCACCCTCGATCGCCGGGAACTCCGTCCAGCCGAGGTCGCCGGCGGCGACGAAGTCCGGGCTCTGGTCCAGCTGGTTGGTGTACTCCCACGAGCCCATCAGGTGGAAGCCCGCGTCGCCCTGGGCGAGGATCGTCGAGGCGCCGCCGACGTCGTAGCCGACGGAGGCGAAGTCGGTGCCGAAGGCACCGCGCTCGATGAACTCCTGCAGCAGGGTCATCGCCTCGAGGACCTCGGGCTGCTCCCAGCCGCCGGCCTGGTCGTCGCGGATGTTCTGGAAGACCTCCGGCCCACCGACGCGGTCGAGCAGGTACTCGGCCCACATCAGCTCGGTCCACGGCTGGTTGCCGGCCAGGGCGACCGGGGTCTTGCCCGCGGCCTTCAGCTGGTCGACCGCGGTCAGCATCTCGTCCCAGGTGGTCGGGACGGTGGCGCCGGCCTCGTCGAGGACCGCCTGGTTGTAGTAGAGGAACACCGGCTGCATGCCGCGCATCGGCAGGCCGTAGTTCGCGCCGTCCAGCTCCGCGCCGGCGAGGACGCTGGGCAGGAAGGCCTCGCGCAGGTCGGGGTTCTCGTCGAGCAGCCCCGTCAGGTCCTCGACCTCACCGGCGTCGACGTACTCCTTGAGGTTGCCGCCGCCCCAGTTGAAGAAGAGGTCCGGCGCGGTCGGGCTGCCGATCGCGATGCGGAGCCGCTGCTTGTACGGGTCGTTGCCGAACGTCGTGAGGTCGGCCTCGCCGGTCTCGGACTGCTCGTTGAAGCGCTCGATGGAGCCCTCGAGGATGGGCTGGAGCGCAGCATCCTGCAGCGCCCAGATCTGGGTGGTGCCGCCGCCTCCACCGCCTTCACCACCGCCGCCGGGGCCGGAGGACCCGCAGGCGGCCATGGAGCCGATGAGAACGAGGGACGTGGCCGAGACGGCCACACGGGTCAGACGCCGGGATGTCATCCCACGCACCTTCCTGTTTCGTCGTTGAAAACCGAAAGTTTCGGGCAGTTGCGAGAACGTAAGACACGCCACGATGCGTGTCAACGACGGGGCCGCGGCACGACGGAACGGTGTCCAAGCCGTGACATTCGCCTCGATCCGGGTCAGTCTGCACCCCCTCGGACGACCCGCTGCGGCCGGGGAGTTTCGATAATTGCCGAGCAGTGGCTAGCATCCGTCTCCACGCCGACAGCGACGCCGGCCCGCCCGGTGCTCCCTGCCCGTGCGCGGCTCCGCATGCAGCCGGCGCCCGCATGCCGAACCCGGGAGGACCGACAGTGGCTGCCCCACCGGTGGGCCGACCCACGCTGGCGAGCATCGCCGCAGCGGCCGGCGTCTCGCTGCCGACCGTCTCCAAGGTGGTCAACGGCAAGCAGGACGTCGCCCCCGCCACCCGAGCGCACGTGCAGAAGGTGCTCGAGCAGCACAACTACGTCCCGCTGAACCGCAAGGCCCCCGAAGGCCTGCTGGTCGACGTCGTCTTCACCGCCCTGGACAGCCCCTGGGCGATCGAGATCCTGCGCGGCATCACCGAGAGCGGCCTGCAGGTCGTGGTCAACGCGCTGAGCCAGTCCCCCGGCAACGACTGGGCCCAGCAGCTCATCGCCGGCGGTCGCCGCGGGGCCATCGTCGTCACCTCCCGGCTGACCCCGGCCGACCAGCGCCGGCTCGGCCGGTCCCGGCTGCCCGTCGTCGTCATCGACCCGGTCGACACGCCGGGGCAGGACGTGCCGAGCGTGGGCGCGACCAACTGGGCCGGTGGGCTGGCCGCGACCGAGCACCTCATCGAGCTGGGGCACCGGCGGATCGCCGCCATCGGCGGGCCGGAGCCCTACCTGTGCAGCCGTGCCCGGCTGGACGGCTACCGGGCCGCCCTGGACCGGGCCGGCATCGCCATGGACCCGCAGCTGCTGCGCCACGGCACCTTCCACCACGAGGGCGGCTACGAGCAGGCCCGCCGGCTGCTGGAGCTGCCCGACCCGCCGACGGCGGTCTTCGCCGGCAGTGACGAGCAGGCCTTCGGCGTGATGGAGGCCGCCCGGCAGGCCCGACTCTCCGTACCCCGCGACCTGAGCGTGGTCGGCTTCGACGACCTGCCGATGGCGCGCTGGTCCTCACCGCCGCTGACCACCGTCCGCCAGCCGCTGGCCGACATGGGCCGGATGGCGGGTCGGGTGCTGACCGACCTGATCACCGGCGGTGAGCTGGCCACGCAGCGGGTCGAGCTCGCCACCCACCTGGTCACCCGCGCCTCCACCGCACCTCCCCGTACCTGACCAGGGCGACCTGAGCTCGCCGCCGCTGAACCCGGACCACCCTGCTGAACCCTGACGACCAGGAGCACCACCGTGACGAACCCGAACGACCAGCACACCGCCGCGGACGCCGCGGAGGCCACCGCCGGGTGGCGGAACCCCGCCCGCCCGCTGGACGAGCGGGTGCGCGAGCTCATGGCCGCCATGACGCTGGAGGAGAAGGTCGCCCAGCTGTACGGCGTCTGGACGGCGATCTCCGAGGGCGAGGAGGTCGCCCCCAACCAGCACGAGTTCGCCGAGCCGCTCCCGCCGTGGGAGGAGCTGACCAAGCCCGGCCTCGGTCAGCTGACCCGCATGTTCGGCACCGGGCCGGTCGAGCCCGAGACCGGCGCCCGGGTCCTGGCGCAGACCCAGCGGGGCATCGTCGAGGGGTCCCGGCTGGGCATCCCGGCGATCGCGCACGAGGAGTGCCTCACCGGCTTCACCGCCTGGCAGGCGACCGTGTTCCCGATCCCCCTGGCGTGGGGCGCGTCCTTCGACGCCGAGTCGGTGCACACCATGGCCCGCGGCATCGGTGACCTGATGCGGTCCGTCGGCGTCCACCAGGGGCTCTCCCCCGTGCTCGACGTCAGCTTCGACCACCGGTGGGGGCGCACCGAGGAGACCATCGGCGAGGACCCGTACCTGGTCGCGGCGCTGGGCACCGCCTACGTGCGGGGCCTGGAGGAGGCCGGGATCGTGTCCACCCTCAAGCACTTCGCCGGCTACTCCGGTTCCGGTGCCGGCCGCAACCACGCCCCGGTGCGGATGGGGCAGCGCGAGTTCCGCGACGTCGTGCTGCCGCCGTTCGAGACCGCCCTGCGCGAGGGCGGCGCCCGCTCGGTGATGAACTCCTACGCCGCCGTCGACGGCCTGCCGCCGGCGGCCGACCCCGCGCTGATGACCGACCTGCTGCGCGGCACGCTGGGCTTCGACGGCGTGGTGGTCGCCGACTACTTCGCCGTCTCGTTCCTGGAGACCACCCAGGGCGTGGCCGGCGGCCCCGGCGAGGCCGCGGCGCTGGCGCTGACCGCCGGCATCGACGTCGAGCTGCCCACCGTGCGCTGCTACGGGGAGCCGCTGCTGGAGCGGATCCGCTCCGGTGAGGTGCCGATGTCGGTCGTGGACACGGCGCTGGAGCGGGTGCTCCGGCAGAAGGGCGAGCTCGGCCTGCTCGACGCCGGCTGGGACCCCGAGCCGGAGGTGCTGCGCCGGGGCACGACCATCGACTTCGACCCGCCGCACATGCGGGCGCTGGCCCGCACCATGGCGGAGCGCTCGGTGGTGCTGCTGGACAACCGGGCCGGCACCCTGCCGCTCAGCGCCCCGGGCAAGGTGGCCGTCGTCGGCCCCGCCGCGGACGAGGTGCTGTCGCTGATGGGCTGCTACGCCTTCCCCAACCACGTCGGGGTGCAGCACCCGGACATGGAGCTGGGCATCGAGCTGCCGACCCTGCTGGACGCCGTCCGCACCGAGTTCGCCGGCGCCGAGGTCACCACGGCGCAGGGTTGCCCGGTGCAGGAGGTCGACCGCAGCGGCATCGCCGACGCGGTCCGGGTGGCCGAGAGCGCCGACGTGGTGCTGGCCGTGCTGGGCGACGTGGCGGGCCTGTTCGGCCGCGGCACCTCCGGCGAGGGCTGCGACGCGGACGACCTGCGGCTGCCCGGCGCCCAGGGCGAGCTGCTGGACGCCCTGCTGGAGACCGGCAAGCCCGTCGTCGTGGTGCTGCTCACCGGCCGGCCCTACGCCCTCGGTGCCGTGGTCGACCGCGCCGCCGCCATCGTGCAGGCGTTCTTCCCCGGCGAGGAGGGCGCCGGCGCGGTCGCCGGTGTGCTCAGCGGCCGGGTCAACCCCTCGGGCAAGCTGCCGGTCCAGGTGTCCAGCACGCCGGGTGGGGCGCCGAACACCTACCTGCACGCGGCGCTGGGGGCCAAGAGCGGGATCAGCGCCGCGGACCCCACTCCGGTCTTCCCGTTCGGGCACGGCCTGTCCTACACGTCCTTCGCGTGGGAGGACGCCGCGGTCGGGGCGGCCGAGCTGCCCAGCGACGGCGAGGTGACCGTGTCGGTGACGGTGCGCAACACCGGTGACCGGGACGGCGCGGAGATCGTGCAGCTCTACCTGCACGACCCGGTGGCCAGCGTGGTGCGCCCGGTGCGCCAGCTCGTCGGCTTCGCCCGCGTCGAGCTCGCCGCCGGCGCCGCCGCGCAGGTGACGTTCACCGTGCACGCGGACCGGACGTCGTTCACCGGCCGGGACATGCAGCGGATCGTCGAGCCCGGGGACCTGGTGTTCCAGCTGGGCGCCTCCAGCGAGGACCTGCGGTTCCAGCTCCCCGTGCAGCTGACCGGCGCGCCCCGCGTCGTCGGCACCGACCGGGTGCTGAGCACCCCGGTGGAGGTCCGCCCCCTGTGAAGTAGGGCCTCCGTGCCCCCGCCACCCGCGAGCTCGCGGCGGGACCCTGCACGGGGGCCGATCCCGAGCCGCCGCGGCCGGCGCCCGAGCAGGGCGCCGGCCGCGTGCGTGCGAGCGGTGGGGGCAGGAGGGTCCTTCGACTACATGCCGACGAGCTCGTGCAGGGCGCCGACCTCCTGGCGGGTCAGCTTCCGGATCGTGCCGACCCGCATCCGGGCCAGGTCGACCGGGCCGACAGCGGTGCGGGTGAGCCGGTTCACCGGCAGGCCCACCTCGGCCAGCAGCCGCCGCACGATGTGCTTGCGTCCTTCGTGGAGCACCACCTCGACCACGGACTGCCCGGCGTGGGTGTCGACGACGGAGAAGGAGTCGACCTTCACCGGGCCGTCCTCCAGCTCGATGCCCTTGCGCAGCCGGCGGGCCATGTCGCGCGGCACCGAGCCGCTGACCTGCGCCAGGTAGGTCTTCTTCACCTCGTAGGAGGGGTGGGCGAGCCGGTGGGCCAGCTCGCCGTCGGTGGTGAGCAGCAGCAGGCCCTCGGTGTCCTGGTCCAGCCGGCCGACGTGCACCAGGCCCGCGGCCAGGTCGCCCATCATGTCGCCCACGGTCGGGCGGCCGCGGTCGTCGCTCATCGAGGTGATGATCCCGGCGGGCTTGTTCATCGCGTAGGTGACCTTGTCGTTGCGGATGTCGATCCGCCGCCCGTCGACCGCGATCACGGCGGTGTCGGGGTCGATCCGCATGCCCTGCGCCATCACGACCGCGCCGTTCACGCTGATCCGGCCGGCGTCGATCATCTCCTCGCACACCCGGCGGGAGCCGATGCCGGCGCGGGCGAGCACCTTCTGCAGCCGCTCACCGGGGCGGTCGTCGTCGGGCTCGGCGGTCTCCCGGTCGCCCGGGTGGGCCGGCGCGAGCTCCATCTCCTCCGACCAGCCCTCGCCGCCCGCGGTCTGGGACTCGTCGTCTGCGTGCGTGTTCATCCCCGCCAGTCTCCCACTCCGGGCCGGCTGCCCCAACGGCTCACCAGCGCGACCGGGACCGGCTAGCGCTCGGGGTGCTCGTCGAGCAGGGCGCGGGTGTCCGGCACCAGCGGCGCCAGCGGCGGCAGCTCGTCGAGGCCGGTGAGGCCGAGCCGCTCCAGGAACAGCGGCGTGGTCACGTACAGCCCTCCCCCGGTGTCGGGGTCGGAGCCGGCCTCCCGGATCAGCCCCCGGGTCACCAGGGTCCGGACGACGGCGTCGACGCCCACCCCGCGGATCGCCGAGACGCGCGCCCGGGTGACCGGCTGGCGGTAGGCGATCACCGCGAGCGTCTCCAGCGCCGCCTGGGTCAGCCGGCTGCGCTGGCCGCCGAGCAGGTGCCGCTCGACGACGGGGGCGTGCTCCTCCCGGGTGTAGAGCCGCCACCCCTCCCCCACCCGCCGCAGCACCGTCCCGGCGCGCCGGGCGTCGTACTCGGCGGCCAGATCGGCCAGCTCCTGGCGCAGCCGCAGCACCGAGCAGCGCAGCGCGGCGGCCATGGCCCCCTCGTCGAGCGGCGCGTCCGCGACGAACAGCAGCGCCTCCAGCCCGCCGCGCAGCGCGACGGCGTCCAGCGGCGGGCCGTCTGGTTCCGCCGCGGCCGCAGCCGCCGGTTCCTCCACCGGCGCCTCCGGCTCGGGGACGACGACCAGCTCCACCGGCGGGGCGGCCGGAGCTCGCCCGAGAGGAGGCTCGGTGGGTCCGTCGGCGTCCGGGGCGCTGTCCGGGAGGGAGCCCTCCGGCGGGCCGTCGGCGTCCTCGGGGGCGCCGAGGCCGGCGGCGAGCTCGGCGGCGATGGCGTCCCAGGCCGCGACCGGCGGGTCGTCGTCGTGCTGCCCGGCGGCGGCGAACTCGGCGGCAAGCGCGTCCCAGGAGAAGGCGGGGCGCTCCTCGGCCGGCTGGTCGCCGGTCTGCTGGTCCTCGGGCGGCTCGGGCCCGGTCACGCGTACTCCTCCACCCGCTCGTCGGCGTCGTCGTCGAGCCCCGGCAGCCGGCCGTCGACCAGCTGCGGTCCGGTCCACCGCACGTGCAGCTCCCCCAGCGGGACCACCTGGTCGAAGGCGACCAGCTGCTGGCGGTACAGCTCCAGCAGGGCGAGGAAGCGGGCCACCACCTCCAGGGTGTGCGCGCAGTCCCGGCTCAGGCCCCGGAAGGTCGCCGTCCCTGCCTCGGCCAGCCGGGCGCGCACCAGGACCAGCTGCTCGGTCAGGCTCACCGCCGGCGCGTGCAGGTGGGAGACGCTGACCGTGGGCGGGGGCTTGGGGGTCAGCGCCTGCGCGGCGAGCGCGGCGAACTGCTCCGGGCCCACCCCCAGCAGCACCTCGGGCAGCAGGTCGGCGAAGCGGGGCTCCAGGGCGGCGTCCCGGGCGAACCGGCGGGCCGCCTGCGCTTCCCGCTCGCGCAGGAACTCGGCGGCCTGCTTGTACGCCCGGTACTGCAGCAGCCGGGCGAACAGCAGGTCGCGCGCCTCCAGCAGCTCCAGGTCGTCCTCGTCCTCGACGTCGGCCGCCGGCAGCAGCCGGGCGGCCTTGAGGTCCAGCAGGGTGGCGGCCACGACGAGGAACTCGCTGGCCTGGTCCAGGTCCAGCTCGTCGCCGAGGGCGCGCAGGTGGGCGATGAACTCGTCGGTGACCTTGGACAGCGCGATCTCGGTGACGTCGAGCTTGTGCTTGCCGATCAACTGCAACAGCAGGTCGAACGGCCCCTCGAAGTTGGTCAGCCGGACGGTGAACCGCCCGTCGGGGACCACCTCCGCAACCGTCGTCGTCACGCTCCGAGCCTAGATCGCCCGGAGGCGCTGGTCAGTCACGTGACCACCGTGGCCACTCCAGCCCCACGGAGCTGATCCGCAGCGGTTCGCTGGTGTCGCGGGTGGCGATGACCTCGTCCAGGTGCACGAGCAGCAGGTTGAGGCCGGCGGACGCCACGCTGTCGTCGGGCCAGAGGTCGTCCCGGCAGCCCGCGCCGAGGGCGAGCACGGCCGCCTCCAGATCGGATTCCTTCGTCCAGAGCGTCAAGGGGTGGTCGAGGTCCCCCGGGTACAGCCGGATCTCCACCGAGCGGTGGCCACCGAACCGCACCTCCAGCTCGCTCTCCCCCATCCGCAGTCGGCGGACGAGCTCCTCGGTGAACGGGGCCGCGGGCACCGGGCCAGGGTAGGTCCGGTTCCCGCGGTGGTCAGCTCACTTCCGGAGGCGGCGGACGAGGACGGAGTCCTCGCCGTGCAGCTCGTAGTCCGAGAGCAGGACGGCGATCGCCTCACGGACGATCCGGCCCCGGTCGGCCACCACGCCGTGCTGGCCGCGCAGCCTGAGCCGGGCCGACTCCAGCGCCAGCAGCTCCTCGGCGGAGCAGTAGACGGTGATCTTCTCCTCGTGCCGGGTGCGCCCGCGGTCGGCGCGCTGCCGGACAGCGGCCTTCGGGGCCGGCGCGGGCAGCGCGGCGCGGTGGCCGGCGAGCTCGTCGACGACGATCCGCGGCGCACCCCCGGCCACGTCGGGCACCAGGGTCAGCGGGGCCGCACCGGGCGGCGGCGGAGCGGTCTGCGGCTCGGCGGCCGGCCGGGCGGGCTCGGCCTTGGCGCCGCGCAGGGCCGGGGACGACTGCGCGGCGGCGAGGGTCGGCAGCTCGGTGACCGGCGCCGACGGCGCGGCCGGTGCGTCGGTGCGCCGGAACAGCTCGCTCGCCCCCGGGAGGACAGGACGGCGCGTCACAGTGCGATGACCTCCTTGGCCAGGTCGCGGTAGGCCGCGGCACCGGAGGAGGTGGGCGCCCAGGTGGTGATCGGCTGCCCGGCGACGGTCGTCTCCGGGAACCGCACGGTGCGGCCGATGACGGTCTGGAACACGGTGTCACCGAAGGCCTCGACCACGCGGCTGAACACCTCGCGGCAGTGCACGGTCCGGGTGTCGTACATGGTGGCGAGGATCCCGGAGACCTCCAGCGCCGGGTTGAGGCGCTCCTTGACCTTGTCGATGGTGTCGACCAGCAGGGCGACGCCGCGCAGGGAGAAGAACTCGCACTCCAGCGGGATGATCACGCCGTGCGCGGCGGTCAGCGCGTTGACCGTCAGCAGGCCCAGCGAGGGCTGGCAGTCGATGAGCACGTAGTCGTACTCGGCGCGAATCGGGGCGAGCACCCGCATCAGGGTCTGCTCGCGGGCGACCTCGCTGACCAGCTGCACCTCGGCGGCGGACAGGTCGATGTTGCTGGGCACCAGGTCCAGGCCGGGCACGCCGGTGGCCACGCGCACGTCGGCCAGCGTCGTGGCCGGCTCCATCAGGGCGTTGTAGATCGTGCGGTCCAGCTGCTGCGCGGGGATGCCCAGGCCGACCGACAGCGCACCCTGCGGGTCCAGGTCGACCAGCAGCACCTTGCGCCCGGCCTCGGTGAGGGCGGCACCGAGGTTGATGGTCGACGTCGTCTTGCCGACGCCGCCCTTCTGGTTGCACATCGCGATGATCCGCGCGGGCCCGTGCTGCGTGAGCGGCTTGGGGTCGGGCAGCTTGCGCTGCCGCGCCTTCGCCGGGTCGATCCGGCTGGCCGGCGCCCCCATCTCGGCATCGCCGGCCGGGGCCCCGCCGTACGGGAGCGCGACCGCGCGCCCCGCCGCCTCGGCTCGTGTCGACATGGTGTGCGCCCTCTTCCCTCGCTGGTGCCGACCGGCGGCGTGCGCCGGCCCCGGACCCGCGGCCACCGGACGGTGGCCGCGCCGGGAGACGTCGCGGCACGGCGGGGGGAAGCCTCCGCACCGATCTCCCACCGGTGATCTCGGCAGCCCGGAAGGGGGACGTGACCGGCTGGCGGTCGAGTTGTCGACAAATCTGCCGACGGGCTGCGCGGGCTGGTCAGCGCAGCGCGCGGGGGTGGCTGGTGGCGTAGACCTCGCGCAGCCGGTCGACGGTGACCAGCGTGTACACCTGCGTGGTGGTCACCGAGGCGTGCCCGAGCAGCTCCTGCACGACCCGGACGTCGGCGCCGCCGTCGAGCAGGTGGGTGGCGAAGGAGTGCCGCAGCGTGTGCGGGGAGAGCTCGGCGGAGATCCCCGCCCGCTCGGCGGCGTCGCGCAGGATCGACCAGGCGCTCTGCCGGGACAGCGCCCCGCCGCGGGCGTTGAGGAACAGCGCTCCACCACGCTGCCCTCCGGGCCGGCCCTTCTCGGCGAGCGCCGGGCGGGCCCGCACCAGGTAGTCCTCGACGGCGCGGACGGCGTAGCTGCCGACCGGCACCACCCGTTCCTTGCCGCCCTTGCCGGCCAGCCGCACCGCCGCCGAGCCGAGGTCGAGGTCGTCGACGGCCAGCCCGACCGCCTCGGAGATCCGGGCGCCGGTGCCGTACAGCAGCTCCAGCAGCGCCCGGTCGCGCAGCCCGCGGGGGCCCTCCACGGACCCGGCGGCGGTCAGCAGCGCCTCGATCTCCTCGACCGGGATCGCCTTGGGCAGCCGGCGGGCGGGCGCCGGCGGACGCACCTCCGCCGCGACGTCGTCGGGCACCAGCCCGTCGAGCAGCGCGAAGCGGTGCAGCCCGCGGACGGCGACCACCGCGCGCGCGGCCGACGTCGCCGACAGCGGCGGGTGGTCCTCGTCGCCGGTGCGCAGCGCCACCAGGAACGCCGCGACGTCGGACTCGCCCACCTCCCCGAGGCCGCGCACACCGGTGGCCGCCAGGAACTCGGCGTACCGGCGCAGGTCCCGGCGGTAGGAGGCGATGGTGTTGGCGGCCAGGCCACGCTCGACCGTCAGGTGGTCCAGGTACCCGGTGACCACCCGCTGCACGTCGGGGCCGGCCCCGGTCCGCGCGGCAGTCAGGACAGCACCTCGGCCAGCGGCTCCCACGGCAGGCCGTGTGCCGCGGCCACCCCCTCGTGCACCAACCGGCCGGCGGCGACGTTGACCCCGCGGGCCAGCGCCGGGTCCGCCGTCACCGCACCGTCGGTGCCCCGGGAGGCGAGGGCGAGCACGTGGGGCAGCGTGACGTTGGTCAGGGCGTAGGTGGAGGTGTGCGGCACCGCGCCGGGCATGTTGGCCACGCAGTAGAAGACCGAGTCGGCCACGCCGAACGTCGGGTCGTCGTGCGTGGTCGGCCGGGTCGACTCGAAGCACCCGCCCTGGTCGACGGCGATGTCCACCAGCACCGACCCCGGCTTCATCCGGCCGACCAGCTCGTCGCTGACCAGCGTGGGTGCCTTGGCGCCGGGCACCAGGACGGCACCGATCACGAGGTCGGCCTCCAGCACCGCCCGCTCGACCTCCAGGGCGTTGGAGGCGACCGTCTGCAGGTGCCCGCGGTAGAGCCGGTCGGCGGCGCGCAGCTTCTCCAGGTCGCGGTCGAGCACGGTGACCTGGGCCTGCATGCCGAGTGCGATCGTGGCCGCGTTCATCCCGGAGACCCCGGCGCCCAGGACGACGACCTTCGCCGCGTGCACCCCGGACGCGCCGCCCAGCAGCACCCCGCGCCCGCCCTGCGCGCGCTCCAGGGTGTGCGCCCCGACCTGTGGCGCCATCCGGCCGGCGACCTCCGACATCGGGGCCAGCAGCGGCAGGGCCCCGCCGTCGGTCTGCACCGTCTCGTAGGCGATGGCGGTGGTGCCCGCAGCCAGCAGCGCGTCGGTGCAGGCGCGGGAGGCGGCCAGGTGCAGGTAGGTGAACAGCGTCTGCTCGGCGCGCAGCCGGCCGTACTCCTCCGCGACCGGCTCCTTCACCTTCAGCAGCAGGTCGGCGTCGGCCCAGACGTCGTCGGCGGTGGGCACGATCCGGGCGCCGGCGGCGGTGAAGTCGGCGTCCGGGATCGACGAGCCCGCCCCGGCGTCGTGCTCGACGAGCACCTCGTGCCCGGCGGCGACCAGCTCGGTGACGCCCGACGGCGTCAGCGCGACCCGGTACTCACGGTTCTTGACCTCTCGGGCGACTCCGACCCGCATGGTCCCCACTCCCCGTCTCGGCGGGCGTCCCGGGGTGCCGGTGGCGCCACCGCATCGTGGGCGCCCGATCGGGGCGCGCCTCCCGGCGGAGTCTAGGCAGGGCCGGTGCGCCGGGTGTGTCGACGGCCACCCTCGGCGGGTCAGCCGACCCGCGCGTCGTAGGCGGCGCGGGCGACGAGCACCTCGTCCATGTGCCCCTGGGCCCAGAGCTTGAGGCCGCGGATCCTCTCGTACAACGACAGACCCAGGTCGGTCAGTTCGTAGGTGACGGTGACCGGCACCGTCGGCGTCACGGTGCGGGTGAGCAACCCGTCCCGCTCCAGGGAGCGCAGCGTCTGGGTGAGCATCTTCTGGCTGGCCCCGGCCAGCTGGCGGGCCAGCTCGGAGTACCGCAGCGCCCGCGGCTCGCCGCTGCACGGGCCACCGTCGGAGTGCGGGCCGCCGCTGCCCAGTGCGGCCAGCACCAGCGTGACCCACTTGTCGGAGATCCGGTCGAACAGCTGGCGGCCGGCGCAGGCCGCCAGGAACGCGTCGTACTCCACCTTGCTCTGCGCCCGCCGCTGGGCCGCCGTCGTCGTCGCCACGAACCGCTCCTCTTCCCCCTGGGTGCCCTACGCACTTCCAGGTGCCTGCTTCCCGCCGGGGAGTTCCGGCACCACCCTCTCCGGAGGAACCACCGGACACCCCCTGCTCATCCGAGGAGGCAGGACATGGACACGCTCTCCCCTCCGCTGCCCGGCGGCAGCTGGACGCTGGGCGACCTCACCGTTCCCCGGTTCGGCTACGGCGCGATGCAGCTCGCCGGCCCCGGGGTCATGGGCCCGCCCGCCGACCACGACGGCGCCCTCGCCGTCCTCCGCGAGGCCGTGGCCCTCGGCATCACCCACGTCGACACCAGCGCCGCCTACGGGCCGGGGGTCACCAACCGGCTGATCCGCGAGGCGCTGCACCCCTACCCGGAGTCGCTGCACGTCGCCACCAAGGTCGGTGCCACCCGGGACCCGGCCGGCGGCTGGCCCCCGGCACGGCAGCCGGAGGAGATCCGCGGTCAGGTGCAGGAGAACCTCGGGACGCTCGGCCTGCCGGTGCTCGACCTCGTGTACCTGCGGCTCGGCGACGCCGGGGGGCCCGTCGCCGGTTCGCTCGCCGAGCCGTTCGAGACGTTGGCCGAACTCCAGCAGCAGGGCCTGGTCCGGCACCTCGGGGTGAGCAACGCGACGCCCGCACAGGTCGCCGAGGCCCGGTCGATCGCGCCGATCGTCGCCGTGCAGAACATGTACAACCTCGCCGTCCGGCACGACGACGAGCTGATCGACGACCTCGCCGCGGACGGGATCGCCTACGTGCCGTTCTTCCCGCTCGGCGGGTTCGCCCCGCTCCAGTCGACCGCGCTGTCCGCGGTGGCCGACCGGCTGGGCGCGACCCCCATGTCGGTCGCCCTCGCCTGGCTGCTGCAGCGCTCGCCCAACGTCCTGCTGATCCCCGGCACCTCGTCCACGGCGCACCTCCGGGAGAACGTCGCCGGCGCCGGGCTCGAGCTCGGTGCCGAGGACCTCACCGAGCTCGACGCGATCGGCCGCTGACCGCTCAGGCCGCAGGCGGCGTCGGGACCACCGCGTACCGCACGCAGACGAACTCGCCGTTGCGGGCGCACTCGCGCACCTCGAGCTCGACCGGCGCGGGAGCAGCGGCGCCCCCGCGCCCAGGGTCACCGGGGCGATGGAGACCACGACCTCGTCGAGCAGGCCGCGGTCGGCGAACTGACCGGCCAGGTCCCCGCCGCCGACGATCCACACGTCGCGCCCGGCCGCGGCCGCCACCATAGCCGCGTGCACCCGCGCCGGGTCGTCGGCGGTGAACCGCACGTCGGCGCCGGGTGGGGCGTCCAGGTCGCGGTGGGTGAACACCCAGGCGGGCCGCTCCGGCAGCCAGTCGGGGTCGTGCCGGCGCACCCACTCCCACGTGGTCGCGCCCATGGCGAGGGCGCCGACCCCGGCGATGAACCCGGAGTAGCCCATCGGCCCGTCCTCGTCGCTCTCCCGGGAGAGCAACCAGTCCAGCGAGTGGTCCCCCGTGGCGATGAAGCCGTCCAGGGAGGTGGCGGTGTAGTACACGGTGCGGGTCATGTCGCCCTCCTGCTCAGCCAGTCGATCGGGTCGCCCGCGTCGACCGGCACACCGGCCGCGCGGAACCAGTGGCGCGCCAGCAGCCGCCGGTGCGCCCCGAAGGTCAGCACGTGGGCGACGACGCTGCCCAGCACGAACGTCTCCGGCGGGTCGCAGAGCGCGTCGACGAGCCGGTCTCCCCAGGCGCCGCGGCGGGAGACGTCGCGCACGAAGGCCAGCCAGCGTGGCGCGGCGGCGTCATGCCGGGCGAGCAGGGCGACGGGGCCGTCGCTGCCTCGGGCCGGGTGATCGGCCCCCTCGACCGAGGCGAGCCAGACCTCCGTCGTCCGCACCAGGTGCTCGAGGACGGCGGCGAGAGACTCCTCCGGGCCGTCCCAGGGCAGCACCTGCAGATCGGCGGCGCGCGGACGCCGGTACTCGTCGTCGGTGAGCTCCCGGGCGATCTCCAGCAGCGACCGGGTGTCGTCCAGGGCGTGGTGCACCAGCAGGGCGGTGACCTCGTCCCCGCCGCGGGCACCGGGCTCACCGGCCACCCACAGCGAGGTCGGCGGGTGGAAGTGGATGCCGTTGGGCGCGGGGAGCCAGTGGTGGTCGCGGGTGGGCGCCGGTGCCTGCTGCCCCGGGGAGTGGCCGTAGGCCCGGACGAACGCGCGGCTGAACCCCTCCACCGACTCGTACCCGGCGGCGAACGCGACGTCGGTGACCCGCCGCCCCTGCTGCAGCTGCCAGGCCGCCCGCTCCAGCTCCACCCGCCGGCGCAGCGCCACCGGCGACTCCCCGGCACCCCGGGCCACCTGGCGGCTGAAGTGCCACGGGGAGGCGAAGGCGTCCCCGGCCATCTCGGTGAGCGTGCGGTTGCCCTCGTCCAGCACCGCGTCCAGCAGCTCGCGCAGCCGGTCACGCCCGGCCCGCACGTCCTCGGTCATGACAGCAGTCTCCCGAGCGGGCGGGCTCGCCGGCCCGACCGTTCTTGCTCGGTTCTGGATCGCCGCGCGCAGCCGCGTGCCGCACGATGCCCAGGACCCGTTCGACCGGACCCACGTCGCACCCCTCCCCCGGAGCTGCCCGATGCGCCTGTACGCCGACCGCGCCGACCGCCGGGCCCGCCAGGTGGCCGGCGACCTCGGCCTGCTGCTCTGGGCGGTGCTGTGGGTGCTGGTCGCCCGGACGGTGCACGGCGCCGTGCTGACCCTGGCCGAGCCGGGGAAGGCGGTGGCCGGCCTGGGCCGTGAGCTGTCCGGGACGATGGAGTCCGCCGCCGGCGCGGCCGACGACGTCCCGGTGGTCGGCGACGAGCTGTCCGGGCCGTTCGAGGCGCTCGGCCAGGCCGGCGCCTCGGTGACCGGCGCCGGACAGGCCACCTCCGACGCCGTGCACACCCTGGGCGCGGTGCTGGCGGTGGTCCTCGTGGTGCTCCCGGTGGGCTGGCTGCTGGCCCGCCGGCTGCCGGCGCGGCTGCGCTGGGCGCGGGAGGCCGGCGCGGCCGGCCGGTTGCTGGCGGCCGGCGGGGTGGAGCCGGCCGACCTGGAGCTGCTCGCCGCCCGCGCGATGGCGACCGCGCCGCTGCCGGACCTGGCCCGCCTGCCGGTGGGCACCGGCGCCCGCTGGCGGACGGGTGACCCGGCCGCGGTGCGCGATCTGGCCGCGCTCGAGCTGCGCCGGCTGGGCCTGGAGGTGCCCCCGGACGCCCGTTCGGATCAGCCCACCGTGTAGCCGCACGCGGCGACCGCGGCCGCGCAGACCGCCTCGTCCTGCGCGCCGCTGCCGCCGGCCGCGCCGATCGCGCCGACCAGGGCACCGTCGGCGTGCACCGGGACCGCGCCGGTCTGCGGGGTGTACCGGCCACCGGTCATGGCGGTCAGCGCCGACACGAAGTTCGGCATCGTCTGCATCCGGGTCTTCTGCACGTCACTGGGAACCCGGAAGGCGACCGACGTCCAGGCCTTGCCCTGCGCCACCTCCGGGGTGATCCAGGGCGCGCCGTCCATCCGGGCCACGGCCACCAGGTGGCCGCCGGGATCGGTCACCGCGAACGACATCGGCACGCCGATGCCCTCGGCCTCCGCCCGGGCGGAGGCGAGCAGTTCCAGGGCCTGGTCCAGGGTCAGCACGGCTCCAGCCTGTCCTGCCATGCGCCCCGGCGACAAGCCGGGGCGCCACGTCGGCCGCCCACCAGGGCACCGCGCCGAGCCTGCGAGGCGTGGGGAGGGAGGGTGGTCCTCCCTCAGGCGCCGTCGAGCGGGCGCAGCCGGGGCCGGGTCGCCCGGGCCTGCGCCGCGGCCAGCAGGCCGACGACGGCAGCAGCGTTGCGGATCGTCCCGTCGAAGACCTGCTGCACGGCCTCGGCCAGTGGCACCCGCTCGACGGTCATGTCCGCCTCCTCGTGCTCGACCACGAAGCCCTCGGGCCGGTCGACGTCGGAGAGGCCCTCGGCCAGGTAGATGACCACCTGCTCGTCGCAGAAGCCCGGTGAGGACAAGTGGGTGGTGAGCAGGGACCATCGCTCGGCGGCCAGCTGCACCTCCTCGGCCAGCTCCCGGCGGGCGGTCACCACCGGCGGCTCGCCGTCGACGTCGCGCAGCCCCGCCGGCAGCTCCCACAGGTGCTGCCCCACCGGGTGCCGGTACTGGCGCAGCAGCACCACCCGGTCGTCGTCGTCGACCGCCACGACCGCGACGGCACCCGGGTGCCGGACGACCTCGCGGACGCTGTCCCCGCCACCGGGCATCGCCACGGTGTCCTTGCGCAGCGAGATCACCCGGCCGGCGTAGACCTCCTCGCTGGCGAGCACCTCGTACTGGTGCGGCGCCCCCATCAGATGCCCACCGGCTCCTCGTCGGGCACCGGGAGCCGTGCGGAGTCCTGGTAGCTCGCCGACGCCTGCACGAAGGCGGCGAAGAGCGGGTGCGGGCGGGTGGGGCGGCTCTTGAGCTCCGGGTGGGCCTGGGTGCCGACGAAGAAGGGGTGCACGTCGGCGGGCAGCTCGGCGAACTCCACCAGCGTCCCGTCCGGCGAGGTGCCGGAGAACACCAGGCCGGCCTCGGTCAGCCGGTCACGGTAGGCGTTGGCCACCTCGTAGCGGTGGCGGTGCCGCTCGGTGATCTCGGTCGACCCGTAGGCGGCGGCCACCACCGAGCCCTTCTGCAGCGCGGCCGGGTAGCTGCCCAGCCGCATCGTGCCGCCCATGTCCCCCCGCCCCGCGACGACGTCGAGCTGGGTGGCCATCGTGGAGATGACCGGGTCGGAGGTGCCCGGGTCGAACTCGGTGGAGTTCGCGCCGGTGATCCCGGCCAGGTTGCGGGCGGTCTCGATCACCATGCACTGCAGGCCGAGGCACAGCCCCAGCGTCGGGATCCCGTTGACCCGGGCGTGCCGGATCGCGCCGAGCTTGCCCTCGATGCCGCGGACCCCGAAGCCGCCGGGGATGCACACGCCGTCGACGCCGGCGAGCGCCGCCGCGGCGCCCTCCTCTGTCTCGCAGTCGTCGGAGGGGACCCAGCGGATCTCCACCCGCGACCGGTGGGCGAAGCCGCCGGCCCGCAGCGCCTCGGTGACCGACAGGTAGGCGTCGGGCAGGTCGATGTACTTGCCGACCAGGGCGATCGTCACCGTCTGCTTCGGCTGGTGCACGCGGTCGAGCAGGTCGCCCCAGACGGTCCAGTCGACGTCCCGGAACGGCAGCCCGAGCCGGCGGACGACGTAGGCGTCCAGCCCCTCCCGGTGCAGCACCTTCGGGATGTCGTAGATGGACGGGGCGTCGGGGCAGGAGATGACGCCCTCGGCCTCGACGTCGCACATCAGGCTGATCTTCCGCTTGATGCTCTCCCCGACCTCCCGGTCGGACCGGCAGACCAGCGCGTCGGGCTGGATGCCGATGCTGCGCAACGAGGCCACCGAGTGCTGGGTGGGCTTCGTCTTCTGCTCCCCCGAGGGCGCGATGTAGGGCACCAGGGAGATGTGCAGGAAGAAGCAGTTGTCCCGGCCGATCTCGTGCCGCACCTGGCGGGCGGCCTCGAGGAAGGGCAGCGACTCGATGTCGCCGACCGTGCCGCCGACCTCGGTGATCACCACGTCGACGCGCTCGGCGCTGTCCGCCACGGCCATGATGCGCGACTTGATCTCGTTGGTGATGTGCGGGATGACCTGCACGGTGTCCCCGAGGTACTCCCCGCGCCGCTCCTTGGCGATGACGTCGGAGTACACCTGCCCGGTGGTCACGTTGGCCCGGCCGGTCAGGTCGTCGTCCAGGAAGCGCTCGTAGTGGCCGATGTCCAGGTCGGTCTCGGCGCCGTCCTCGGTGACGAACACCTCGCCGTGCTGGAAGGGGTTCATCGTCCCCGGGTCCACGTTGAGGTAGGGGTCCAGCTTCTGCATCGTGACCCGCAGACCCCGGGCCGACAGCAGCGCACCCAGCGAGCTGGCCGTGAGGCCCTTGCCCAGTGAGGACACCACGCCGCCGGTGACGAAGATGAACTTCGTCGGCTGCGAGTTGGGGAGAAGAGGCCCCCGCCGGTTGTCGGGAGAGTTGCCGTGCTCAGCCAGTCGACCCACGGACGCCCACGCTAACACTCTGGTCCCCGCCCTCCGGCTCCCCTCCCGGGGCGCCGCCCCCCGGGTCGCCGTCGGCACCGCTGGCCACCGGGGTGCCGGCGGCCAGCCAGATCAGCAGCGGCACCAGAACGGCGGCCGCGGTGGCCGGCAGGGCGACGCCGCTGTCGTTGGCCAGGGCCCCGACGGCCAGGCTCAGCGCCACCGCGGTCAGCCCGGCCCGCAGCACCCGCAGCTGGGCGCCGGAGAGCCCCCCGGGCCGGCGTCCGGGTGCGCTGCGCAGCAGGCCCCCGGGGCGCAGCAGCCACCCTGCGGCGGCCGCGGCGACCAGCAGCATCCAGGACAGCGTGCTGCCGGTGAGGATCGCCAGGTTGGCCGAGGCCTTGCGGCTGACCACCGTCCACGCCTCGCCCTCGATCAGCTGCCCGACGAACCGGCCCAGGTGGCTGCGGTCGTCGGGCGGGCCCATCCAGTCCAGCACCGCCACCGACCCGACCACGACCACGGCCGCGGCGATCACCAGCACCATCCGGGCGACGGTCACCCGGATCCGTGCCAGCAGCATCCCCAGCACGACAAAGCCGGGCACCGCGGCCAGCACCCCACCGAAGTCGCGGCCCAGCCCCGGCGCGCCGACCAGCACCACGCAGACGACCCCGGCGGCCAGCACCGGCAGCGTCCAGCGCCACCGGGACGGCGTGGGTGCCCGCCCGGCCCACCACGCCGCCACCCAGGCGGTGACCAGCAGGGCGCTGACCGCCAGCAGGGCGAAGGTCAGGTTGCCGTACCCGGTGAACCGGCCGGCGACGATCGCGTCGTACCCGAGCAGCCCGTTGAGCTCCAGCGGCGAGCCGGCCAGCACGTCGGCGACCAGCGTGACCAGGGTGACGGCGAGGACCACGGCAGGCGGCCCCAGGCGCCGGCGCCGCCACGGCCCGGCGGCCGCGACCCCGCCGATGGCGAGCGCGGCGACGGCGACGGCCAGCGCGAGGGCGACCCGCGGCTGGGCCGTCTGCTCCCAGGGGACGACGCCGGCCAGGTAGGTGGCCACCGGCACCGACGCGACGACCAGCGCGGCGACCCGCAGCGCACCCCGGGCCCGGCCGCGCACGTCCCGGCGGGGGTGGCGCGGCCCCAGCACCAGCAGCGCGACCGCCAGCAGCGCGCCGTTGAGCGCCACCAGGATCCAGAAGAAGGTGCTGGTGCTGCGGTGGTGCACCACCGCGCGGGTGTTGGCGTGCTCCAGCGCGGCGACCGCCTCGGCCAGCGGCGGGCGTGCACCGGCCACCCGCATCGGCTGCCCGTTCATCGTCGACGGCCGCTCGGCACCCAGCGCCCGCAGCACCGTGGGGGCGACGTCGATCAGCTGGGTGAACGGCGCCCGGCCGGTGCTCGCCGAGCTGAGCCAGCCGGGCTCGAACCCGGGCCCGCAGACCATGCCGACGTGCAGCTGCGGCCGGCCGTCGTTGACCTCGGAGACCCCCTGCAGGACCAGCAGCGTCTCCCCCGGCAGCCCGGCCACGGCGTCGCGCAGGGCGCCGACGGCGGCGTCGGCCTGGCGGACCGCCCACGGCCGGGCGTCGGCCCGGGTGCCGGTCTCGGTCTCCTGCTGGCTCGAGCTGCCCGCGTCGGTGAGGTTGTCCAGGGCCACCAGCGTCAGTGCGCAGTCGTCGAGCAGCGCGGCCAGTTCGGCCGGGTCGTCGGGCAGCCGGTCGACGACGGTGAACCGGCTGTCGGGTCCGGCCACCGCCAGGGACGCGGCACGCCCGACCGCGGTGCTGCACCCGACCGCGTCACCCAGAGCCCCGGGCCGGGCACCGAAGCGGGCCGTGGCCGCGTCCTGGGTGACCCGCTCGACGGTGCGGCGGGGCTCCTCCAGGCCGACCTCGGCGACCTGCTCCTCCAGACCGCAGAAGGACAGCGAGGTGTCGACCGGCTGGGCCGCCGGGGTGCCCGGTCCGGCGCCGTCCCCGTCCTCATCCTCGGGCACCGGGGCACTGGGCAGCGGCACCGGCGGGATCGGCTCGACCGGGCCGGGGTACCGCGCACGGTTGCCCGCGCCCAGGGTCGCCCAGCCGTCGAGCAGGCAGGTGGTGGACCGGGCGGCTCGGACCGAGACCGCCGAGATCCCGGACTCCTCGGCCAGCGACCACAGCTGCGGCGTCGTCTCGGGGTCCAGGTCCGACCACAGCAGGCCGGCCACCCCGACCACCAGGACCCGGTCGGCCCGCCACCGGTCGGCGGCCGCACCGTCCGCGGCGGCCGCCGTCCCGGTGGTGCCGGCGAGCAGACCCGCCAGCACCGCGAGCAGCAGCGGCAGGACGGGCACCGCCCGGGCCACCCGGCTCACCGGCGCAACCCGGCGGGCGGGCCGAGCAGCTCCTGGTAGAGCGCGACCAGCTGGGCCGCGGTCGCCGCCTCGTCGGGCCAGGTCGCCGCCTGGCGTGGGCCTGCGGCGCCCAGCCGGGCGGTCCGCGCCGGGTCGGTCAGCACGAGGGTGACGGCTTCGGCCAGCGCACCGGCGTCACCCACCGGCACCAGCTCGGCGGCGTTCCCCACCAGCTCGGGGATGCCGCCCACGCGGGAGGCGACCAGCGGGGTGCCGGCCCGCAGCGCCTCCTGCGCGGTCAGCGAGCGGGCCTCCCAGACCGAGGGCAGCACGCAGACGTCCGCGGCGCCCAGCAGGTCGGCGACGTCGGTGCGGCGGCCCAGCAGGGTGACCGGCAGCTGCTCGGCGCGGATCCGGGCGGCGAGCTCGTCGTGCAGCGGGCCGTCACCGGCGATGACCACCAGGGGGGCCGGCCGCAGCCGCGGGTCGGCGACCCAGCGGGCCACCGCGTCCAGCAGGACGTCGTAGCCCTTCTGCGGGTGCAGCCGGCCGACGGCGACCACGAGCGGCCGGCTGTCGTCGTCCAGGCCCACCTCCCGGCGGACCTCCGGCCGGGGGCGCTGCGGCGGTGGCAACGGCGGCGCGGCCACCGGGGCGACCCGGACGTCGCGGGCACCGAGCCGGCGGGCGTTCTCGGCGAGGTCGCCGGAGGCGGCCAGCACGACGTCGGCGCCGCGGATGGTCGCCCGCTCGGCGACCTGGAGCACCCGCCGCCGGAACCCACCCCCCTCGGGCAGGGCGTTGTGCAGGGTGACCACGAGCGGGCGACGCCGCTGCCCGGCCAGCCGGCGGGCCGCCGCGGCGACCAGGCCGGCCCGCAGGCCGTGGGCGTGCACCAGGTCTGCGCCGGCGGCCGCGCCCCGCAGCGCCAGCACCGCGCGCAGGTCGGCGGCCGGGTCCAGACCGGCGGAGATGCCGACCGGGCGGAAGTCGGCGCCGGCGGCGGTGAAGCCGAACAGCTCCTCGGTGGCCCGCGGGCCGCACACCCGCACGGAGGCACCGGCCCGCCCCAGCGGGCCCAGCAGGGAGCGCAGGTGGATGCCGACGCCACCGGTGCTGGTGGCGAGGACCTCGGCGATCCGCCGGTCGGCCAGCGGGGGCTCCTGCGGGTCAGCCATGGGGCACCTCCTGCCGTACCGGTCCGCGCAGCCCGGCCACGGCCGCGAGCAGCGGCCGCCGGGCGGTGCCCATCATGACCGCACCCGCGACCAGCAGCACGACCGCACCGGCGACCACGCCGCTGCCGAGGGCCGCCGGGACGCCGTCGGGGACCAGGTCGGCGCCGAGCAGGCGGGCGGTCGCCAGACCCGCCGCGCCGCCCAGGACGGCGGCGGCGACGGCGCCCCCTCCGGCGTGCGCCACGCCCGCCAGCGCACCGGCTCCGGCCAGCCGGCCGATCACCACCAGCAGCGCCAGGCCGGCGACGGTCACCCCGACGGTGTGCCCGGCGGCCAGCGCGAGCGCCCGGTCAGCCGACGGCAGTGCGGCCGACAGCACCAGGTCGGCGACGACGGCGACCAGCCACCCGCCGGCCACGCAGACGGTCGGCGCACGCCAGAGGCCACGGGCGTACAGCGCCCGGGACAGCAGCGCGACCAGTCCGTAGCCGACCAGGCCCGGGGCGAAGGCGACGACCGCCGACTGCAACGCGGCGGCGGTCCCCGGGTCGTCCGGAACGGCGAGGAACACCCGGGCGATCGGCCCGGAGACGGCGACCAGTCCGGCCGCGGCCACCGCGCTCGCCACCACCGTCAGCACGACCGCCGGAGCCAGCGTGCGCCGGTACCCCTCCTCGTCGCCGACCGCGGCCCGCTCGGTCAGCCCCGGGTACACCGAGGTGGCCACCGGCACGGCCAGCGCGGCCCACGGGAGCAGGAAGACGGTCATGGCCGCGAAGTAGGCGGTCTGGGTGCCGTCCGGCCCGGCGTTGGCCAACCGGATCGCCACCACCGCCACCAACTGCTGCCCGGCCAGGGTCAGCACCCCGGCGAGCGCCAGCCGGCGCACCCGCGGCGCGGCACCGACCGGGAAGCGCAACGAGGGCCGCAGCCGGAGGCCCAGTCCGCGCAGCGGCACCAGCAGGCACCCGGCCAGCGCGGCGACGCCCAGCGTCGTACCCACGCCCAGCACCAGCTCGGCGGTCGTGGACAGCCCGTCGACCGTGCGGCTGCCCCCGAGTCCGGCGAACAGCAGGTACGTGCCGGCCACGACCAGGGTGGACAGCAGGGGGGCGACCGCCGGCCCGGCGAACCGGCGATGGGCCTGCAGCACACCGGTGAGCACGACCGCGATGCCGTACAGCACCACCTGGGGGGCGAAGACCAGCAGGAAGCGGGCGGCCAGGTCGACCTTGGCCGGGTCCCCGGCGGCCCCGCCCAGCAGCACCGCCGCGATGGGCCGGGCCAGCAGGGCGAGCAGGACGGCCAGCGGCACGAGCACCAGCAGCGACCAGCCCAGCAGCGCCCCGGCGGTGCGGCGGACCTGCTCCCGGTCGCCGGCGGCGATGCCACCGGCGAGCATCGGCACCACCAGGCTGGCCAACGCGCCGCCGGCCACCACCTCGAAGACGATGTTCGGCACGTTGTTGGCCGCGACGTAGGTGTCCGCGGTGCTGTTCGCGCCCACGGCGTTGGTGAACACCACGGTGCGGCCGAACCCCGCCATGCGCGCCAGCAGGGTCAGCGCCGAGATCAGCAGCGCCGCCCCCGCCACGCCCGAGGCGACCCGCCGGGCGTTCACGCCCGCCGGCGGCCGAGCCGGTCCAGCTCGCGCAGCCCCGGAGTCGCCTCGATGACGCCGGTGAAGCTGATCCGCTCGCTGGCCAGGGTCAGCGCGGCGATCCCGGTGAGCAGGCCCGCGCGCGCCGGACGACCGGGCAGTGCGGCCAGGCGCAGCCCGAGCAGCGCGCCGACGGCGTTGGCGCCGCAGTCACCGAGCATGACCCGCTCGCCGAGGTCGGCCGGCAGCACCCCGAGGGTGGCCCCCAGCGGGCCGGCGACGAGCCCTCCGGCGGGCCCACCGGCGGTGGCCGAGGCGAGCAGCACGGCGGCCTTGCCGGCACGGCCGGGGCGCAGGTCGAGCAGGTTGACCAGGTTCGCCGTCCCGGCGACCAGACCGGTGGTGAGGACGCCGTCGACGAGGGCACCGGTGCCGGTGCCGCGGCGGGTCAGCACCGCCGCCACCGCGGCGGCCGCGCCGATCCCGGCGACCTTCACCGCACCCGCCGAGACCCGGCCGGCGCGCAGCGCCGCCAGGTGACCGGTCAGGCCCTTGTCCCGCGCCTGTTCCGGGCGGGCGCCGGCGAGGTCGTCGTAGCCGCCGACGAGCCCCGCCGCCGCACCGACGACGAGCGCGGCGGCCCGCTGCCCGGGAGGGGCACCGGCCGCGCTGGTGGCGGTCGCCGCGGCGGCCAGCACCGGACCGCCGAGCAGCGTCACCGGCCGCCCCGCGTAGTTGGTGCGCCGCCAGCGGTCCCCGGCCGGGTGGGCGGTGAGCGCCGCGGCGCCGGCCAGCCCGGCCCGGGCGGCGAGCGCACCGGCGGCCGTCAGGGCCAGGGTCCGGCGGTGCCGACCACGAGGGCTCACGAGATCGGCGCCGGCACCGGCTGGGCGCCCTCGCCGGACCCGTACTGCCCCGAGGTGCCCGCGCCCTCGGCGACCAGGGCGAGCACGGTGCTGATCCGGCCGGCCGGCGCGGTGACGTTGTCGACGGTGGAGACGTTGTCGCTGGCCCCGGAATCGGCCCGGACGGCGGCGACCAGCCCACCCTCCTGGGCGGCGGCCGCGTCCCCGGCGACGACGGCACCGGACCCCTGGGCGTCCAGCGCGGTCGCCAGGTCCACCAGCGCGGCGGTGCGCGCCTCGGCGTCCTCGCCCTCGACGGCCCCGGAGGTGAGGACCACCGCGTAGTCGGCCGGGCTCACCGAGCTGGTCTCCCGGCTGAGCACGTCGAGCTCCTCCAGGCCGGCGAGGAGCTGCGAGGTGGCGGCGGTGTCCGGCGCCTCCCCGGGGCCCTCGGTGCCCGAGCTGGGCACCATCAGCACCTGGGCCAGCACCGAGGCGACGAGCTCGCCGGTGTCGCCGGTCTCGGCGGGCACGACCCCGGCCGGCAGCCCGGGGCCGGTGACGTAGCTCTGCAGGCTGCTGGCGGTGGCCGGGTCGGCGTACGCGTCGGTGAGCCGGATCGTGCCGGTGACCGTGGCGCCGGCGCTGCCCAGCAACGCGGTGACGCCCTCGACGACCTCGGGGTCGACCTCGCCGTCGGCGACCACCAGCAGCACGCTGCGCCCGGCGAGCCGGTCGGCCACCAGCACCGGGCCGACGGCCTCGTCGAAGCCACCGTCCTCGTCGAGCTGGGCCTGCAGCTCCCGGGTCTGGTCCTCCAGGGCCCGCTTGTCCTCCTGCAGCTGGCTGACCTGGTTCTGCAGGTTCGTCAGCACCGGCCCGTTGAGCTGGGTGGTGCCGATGACGATGCCCAGCGCCACGGCCAGGAAGACCGCGATCAGCGAGACCAGGTGGTAGCGGAAGTCGATCACGAAAAGAGGTTCTCCAGCCAGAACGTGAAGCTGTTCCATTGGTCGATGAGCAGGTCCAGGTACACCCGACCGGCGGTCGAGACGGCCAGCGCCGCCGCGATCGACGCCAGGGCGGCGAGGACCAGCAGGGTGAGGGCGAGGGTGGAGATCCGGCTGCGGTAGAGCCGGCTCACCCCCTTCGCGTCGACGAGCTTGCCGCCCAGGCGCAACCGGGTGAGGAAGGTGGAGGCCATGCCGCCGCGGCCCTTGTCCAGGAACTCCACCAGCGTGGCGTGCGTGCCGACGGCGACGATGAGCGAGGCACCCTTCTCGTCGGCCAGCAGCATCGCGATGTCCTCGCTGGTGGCCGACGCCGGGAAGGTGATCGCCTCGACCCCGAGGTCCAGCACGCGCTGCAGCCCGGGCGCGCGCCCGTCGGCGTAGGCGTGCACCACGACCTCGGCACCGCAGCGCAGGACGTCGTCGCTGACCGAGTCCATGTCGCCGATGATCATGTCCGGCTGGTAGCCGGCCTCGCGGATGGCGTCGGCGCCGCCGTCGACCCCGATGAGCACCGGCCGGTAGTCGCGGATGTAGGACCGCAGCGCCGCCAGGTCCTCCTTGTAGTCGTACCCGCGGACGACGACGAGGGCGTGCCGGCCCTCGATCCGGGTGCGGACGTCGGGCACGCCCACGCCGTCGAGCAGCAGCGCGCGCTCGCGCTTCATGTACTCCATGGTGTTGGCGGCGAACGCCTCGAGCTGGGTGGACAGCCCCGCCCGGGCCTCGGCCATCGCCGCGTCGACCGTCTCCTGGGTCTGCTCGACGCCCTCGGCGACGAGGGTCTCCCCCGCGTAGAGCCGGTTGCCCTCGACCCGGACCTCCGTGCCCTCCTTGAGGGTCTCGAAGACCTCCTTGCCCACGCCGTCGACCAGCGGGATGCCCGCCTCCACCAGGATCCCGGGACCGAGGTTGGGGTAGCGGCCCGTGGTGCTGGGCGCGGCGTTGACCACCGCGGCGACCCTGGCGGCGACCAGCGAGTCGGCGCTCACCCGGTCCACGTCGGCGTGGTCGATGACGGCCACCTCGCCGGGACGCAGCCGCTTGGTGAGGTTCTTGGTCCGCCGGTCGAGCCGGACGGTGCCGGCCACGCCGGGTCCCGTCGAGGACGCCCGTCCGCGCCGCAGGGTGCCGATGCGCATCTCTCGATGCTCCCACGGGCCGTCGGGCCCCGAGGCCCGACGCGCAACGGTGACCGGTTGATCACAGCTGGTGAACGCCACGGGGTCGACCGCGACACGCCGAGGAGCGCACGGGGTGTCGCTGCCCGGGGACGGGACCGGCCCGTCACTAGCGTGGCTGCTGTGACTGGAGGGGCCTCCGCGAGCCGGGGTACAGCGACCGTCCTGCACGACCCCGCCGCCGAGCCGGTGGACCCGGCCGGCGCCGATCCCGTCGCGGACGACGCCGGGCGCACCGCGCAGGTGGTGGCCTTCACCCCGCCCGCGGCGGCCGCGCCCGCGCCGCCCGCCGAGGAGCAGCGCCGCCGCCCGGCCCGCCGGCGCGGGCGCGGGGGGCCGAACAAGCGGGAGCTGCGCCGCCAGCAGACCCGCGAGGAGATCGTCGACGCCGCCGCCGGGCTGTTCGCCGAGCGCGGGTTCGACGCCGTGAGCGTGCAGGAGATCGCCCAGCGCGCCGGCGTGGTCGAGAAGACGGTCTTCAACCACTTCCCGGTCAAGGAGGGGCTGGTCTTCGAGGCCGACCCGCCGATGCGCGGGGCGCTGCTCGACGCCGTCCGGCACCGGCGCGCCGGGGTGTCCGCGCCCGCCGCCGCCGGCGGGTTCGTGGTCGCCGCGATCAGCCAGCTCGGCTCCGCCGCGGCCGCCGAGGGCGTCGCCGAGATGGCCCGGGTGATCCGCGGCTCGCGGACCCTGCAGGTCCGGGAGCGGGAGATCCTCGGCGCGCTGACCGACGCCCTGGCCGCGGAGTTCGCCGCCGAGACCGGCGCCGGGCCGGGCCGGCTCGAACCGTGGCTCGCCGCCCACTCGGTGCTGGGGCTGTACGCAGGGCTGCTGGAGCTGGCCCGTGACCGGGTGCTGGCCGGCGCCGCCGGCCCGGAGCTGGTCGCCGAGCTGCGCGACCGGGGTCGCTCGGGGCTGGCGCTGCTGCAGTCCGGCCTCGCCGGCTACGCCGAACGCCCATGAGGGACCCCCGTGGCCCCCGCCACCCGCGCGCTCGCGGCGGGACCCTGCACGGGGGCCAGGCCTAGCGGTCGCGGTCGGCGGCGACGGCCAGCAGCTCGCGGGCGTGCGCCTGCCCGGTCTCGCTGTCGGCCAGTCCGGAGAGCATCCGGGCCAGCTCCCGCACCCGTTCCTCGCCGGTGACCGTGTGGATGTCGGTGGCGGTGACCCCGGCACCGGAGTCCGGCGCCTTGTCGACGACGACGTGGGTGTCGGCGAAGGCAGCGACCTGGGCCAGGTGCGTGACGACGACGACCTGGTGTTCCCGCGCCAGCCGGGCCAGCCGCGCGCCGATCTCACCGGCCGCCTGCCCGCCCACGCCGGCGTCGACCTCGTCGAACACCATCACCGGCACCGGGTCGGCCCCGGCGAACACCACCTCGATCGCCAGCATCACCCGGGACAGCTCACCGCCCGAGGCCCCCTTGTGCACCGGCCGGGCGGGCGCACCCGGGTGCGCGGACAGCAGCAGCACCACGTCGTCCGCGCCGTCGGCACCGAGGTGGTCGGGGTCGGTGTCGATGCGGAAGGACACCTGTGCGCTCTTCATGGCCAGCCCGGCCAGCTCCGTGCCGACCTCGGCGGCGAAGCCGTCGGCCGCGGCCCGACGGCCCTCGGTGACCCGGGCGGACAGTGCGGCCAGCTCGGCCCGGGCGGCGTCCCGCTCGGATTCCAGCGCCTCGAGCGCCTCGTCGGAGACGTCGAGCTGGGCCAGTCGCTCCTGCGCGTCGGCCGCCCAGCTGAGCACCCCGGCGAGCCCGGCGCCCGGATCGGCGTACTTGCGCACCAGCCCCGCGATCGCGGCACGCCGGTCCAGCACCTCGGCCAGGTGGGCCGGGTCGGCGTCCAGGTCGGCGACGTAGCCGGCCAGCTGGACGGCGACGTCGGAGACCACCGCCACGGCGTCGGCGAGGTCCCGGGCCAGGAGTACCAGCGACGGGTCGTCGGAGCCGGCCAGCGCCCGCTCGGCCGTGGCCAGGGCGGCCGAGGCGTCAGCGGGGAAGCCACCGTCGCCGCCGAGCTCCCCGGTGACGTCACCGACCAGGGCGATCCGGGCCTCGTCGGCGACCACGCGCAGCGCGTCGGCGTCCCCGAGCCGCCGGGCCTGGGCGTCGAGCGCCTCGTCCTCGCCCGGCTCGGGGGCGACCGCGGCGATCTCCTCCAGCCCGTGCCGCAGCACGTCGGCGGTCTGCGCCAGCTCCCGGGCCTGGCTGCGCCGGCGGTCCAGGTCGTCGGCGAGCTCGCGCCACCGCGCGTAGGCGGCCCGGTGCTCCTCGATCAGCGCCAGGTGTGCCGGGCCGGCGTAGCGGTCCAGCGCACGACGCTGCTCCGCCGGCCGGGTCAGCCGCAGCTGGTCGGTCTGCCCGTGCACGGCCAACAGGTCCTCGGACAGCTCGGCGACCAGGCCGACCGGCACGGTGCGCCCGCCCAGGTGCGCCCGCGACCGGCCCTCGGCGCTGATCGTGCGGGCCAGGATCAGGCTGCCGTCCTCGTCGGGATCGGCACCGGCGTCGGCCGCGCGGTCCCAGACCGGCGAGCCCGGCGGCAGCGTGATCCGCCCCTCCACGCTCGCCCGGCCGTTGGCGCGCACCCGGCCGGGGTCCGCCCGGCCGCCGAACAGCAGGGTCAGTCCGGTCACCACCATGGTCTTGCCGGCACCGGTCTCGCCGGTGACCACGGTCAGCCCGGGCCCGAGCTCCAGCGTGACGTCGTCGATGGCGCCCAGGCCGCGGATGTGCAGCTCGGTGAGGGCGCCGTTGCGAGGCGCTGCCGGCGGGGCCTGCTCAGGCCGCGTCGTCCGGGTCGCCACCGCTCACCTCCTCGGGGCGGCGGGTGGCGCCGTCGGCGGTGTTGATCCCGCGGGCGAGCACGTTGCTGTGCCAGGTCGGCGCCTCGCGCCCGGGCCCGTGCGAGCGAGCGTCACGGAAGCCGCGCACCGGCAACCCGAACTTGGCGACCAGCCGGTCGCCGAAGGAGGTCGGGTTGACCCGGGCGATCCGCACCGGCCGGTCCGAGCGCCGCACCTCGACCCGGCCGCCGTCGGGCACCTCGACCACGCGCCGGCCGTCGGCGGAGACCCGCGCCCGGGCGCCGTCGTGCGGCACGGCGACGGTGAGCACCGAGCTCGGTGAGGTGACCAGCGGCCGGGAGAACAGGGCGTGCGCGTTCGCCGGGACCAGCAGCAGCGCCTCCACGTCGGGCCACACCACCGGGCCGCCGGCGGAGAACGCGTAGGCCGTGGAGCCGGTCGGGGTGGCGCAGAGCACGCCGTCGCAGCCGAAGCTGGTCAGCGGGTGCCCGTCGACCTCCAGGACGACGTCGAGCACCCGGGCGCGCTCGACCTTCTCCACCGACACCTCGTTCAGGCCCCAGGTGCCGCCGACGGGCCGCCCCTCGTCGTCGAGGACCGTCGCCTCCAGGGTCAGCCGCTCCTCCACCTCGTACTGGCACCGCTCGACGGCGGCGAGCATCTCCTCGACCGACTCCGGCTCGGTCTCGGCGAGGAAGCCGACCCGGCCCAGGTTCACCCCGGTGATCGCCGCATCGGTGGAGCGGGCGAGCTCGGCGGCACGCAGGAACGTGCCGTCCCCGCCGAAGACGAGCACGATCTCGGTTCCCTCGGCGGCCTGCGGACCGAACGTGCAGACCTCGGCGCCGGGGATGGCCAGGTCCACCGCCTCGTCGTCGAGCACCCGGACGACGAAGCCGGCCCGGGCCAGGCGGGCGGCCGCGGACCGGGCGAGCGCGACGATGTCGGCCCGTCCGGTGTGGACGGCGAGCAGCACGCGCCGGACCCCGCCCCCCTCCCGCGGTGGCAGGCACTCGGTCACTGTGGTCCCTCCTGAACTGCTCGGTCGACGTCGTCCGGTTGCGGTGGTGGGGCGTCGCGGCGCAATCGGAGGAAGAACTCCACGTTGCCCGCCGGGCCGGGCAGCGGACTGGCCACCACCCCGGCGGTGCCCCAGCCCAGGTCGGCCGCGGCCCTGGCCACCGTGAGCACCGACTCGGCACGGTGCGCCGGGTCGCGGACGACTCCGCCACTGCCCAGCCGTTCGCGCCCGACCTCGAACTGGGGCTTGACCATCGGCAGCAGGTCGGCGTCGGGGGTGGCGCAGCTGGTCAGCGCAGGGAGCACGAGCCGCAGCGAGATGAACGAGAGGTCGGCCACGACCAGCTGCACCGGCCCACCGATCACCTCCGGGGTCAGCTCCCGGACGTTGGTGCGCTCGTGCACCGCGACCCGGTCGTCGGTGCGCAGCGACCAGGCCAGCTCGCCGTACCCGACGTCGACCGCGACCACCTCGCGGGCTCCGCGGCTGAGCAGCACCTCGGTGAACCCACCGGTGGAGGCCCCGGCGTCCAGGGCGCGCCGGCCGGTCACGTCGACGTCGAAGGCCGCCAGCGCGCCCAGCAGCTTGTGCGCGCCGCGGGACACCCAGCTGGGCTGGTCGGGGTCGGTGCGGACGACCACCGGGGTGCCGGCCTCCACGCCGGTGGCCGGCTTGGTGGCGGCGGCACCGGCGACGGTGACCCGCCCCTCGGCGATCAGCGCGACGGCGTGCTCCCGGGAGCGGGCCAGCCCACGACGGACGAGCTCGGCGTCGAGCCGGCTGCGACGTGCCATCAGAGCTCGTCGATGGTCGACAGTTCGCGCTGCAACCGCTCGTGCTCGGCCTCGTAGACCCCCACGTGCTCGGTCACCGGCCGCTCGGCCAGTGCGGCGAACGGCGAACCGGCCGGGGGGACGTCGCGCGCCGGCGCGTCCGGACCCGATCCCGCGTCCGGACCCGGGGCGCCGCTGGTCACGCCGGTCGCCGGGTCGGACGCGGGCGGCGGACCGACAGCGGGACTGCGCGGGGGGCCGGGCACCGGGCGCGGGGAGCCGGGCACCGGGCGCGGTCGTTCCGGGTGGCTCACGGTCCTCCTCCACGGGGTCGGTGATCGGGCTGTGCCGTCGGTGGACCGGCGAGCCGTCGGATGGGCGTGCAGTTGGTCGGGGCCACGGTCGGGTGCTGCGGGCTCCCGGACCGGTCCACCCCGGGGTGTGACGGCGGCGGACCACGTCGCAGGCTACCGGCCCGTGCGGACTGCCTGCGGCGCGGCGGAGCACCCGCGGACCTCCAGCGCCGCCGAGCCGCCGACCGCCCCTGACCGGCCGCGCCGGTGTCGGTGGCCGCCGGTAGCGTCCCGCTCTGGACTGCCCCGGCCGGGACCTGCCCGGCCACCGGCTGGAGGAGGCACCCCTTCCGTGGCGACGCTGGACCAGTGCATGACCGCTCTCACCGGTTTCGTCGGCCGGCTGGCCGCGAAGGACGCGGCCCGCGACCTCGACCGCACCGTCTCCTGCCGGCTCACCGACCTCGGCCAGGTGGTGCAGGGCCGGCTGGCCCGGGGAGCCGTGCACGACATGACCGCGGTGCCTGAGGGGCCGGCGGTGCCCAAGGCCGACATCCGGCTGACCATGACCAGCGACGACCTGCTGGCACTAACGGCCGGCGAGCTGTCGTTCACCCCGGCCTGGGCCAGCGGCCGGGTGAAGCTGGAGGCCGGGCTGCGCGACATGCTCCGGCTCCGTTCGATGCTCTGACCCCGGGGCGGCGGTGAGCCGCCCGTCTCCCGCCCGACGGTCCGGGCAGGGCGGTCAACCCGGGACGAGACCCCACTGCGCCAGCGCCGCGGCCGCCGGGGCGTCGGCTGCGCTGACCGGTGGCCGTCGGCAGCCCTCGCCGGTGGACCGGCCGTCCGCCGCCCAGCACGCCACGGCGAGGGCGCGCAGCCCGTCCAGCCCGTCACCGCCGTCTCCATCGGCGCCCGACGACCGCAGCACCAGGTGACCGCCGGCGGCCTCGGCCAGCCAGCCCCCGCAGCGCCAGCCACCCTCGACCGGCTCCACCGCCGGGTGCGGGGTGAGCAGCCCGGCGACGTCGGCAGCGAGCAGGTCCGGCCGGTGCTCGGGAACCGCGGCGAGCAGGTCGGCCGGGGTGGCGACCCCCGTGAGGACGAGCAGGCTGGCCGCGCCGGCCCGCCGGGCGCCCTCGATGTCGGTGTCCAGGCGGTCGCCCACGACCAGGGGCCGGGCCGCGCCCGTGCGGCGGACGCACTCGGCGTGCATCGCGGGGTCGGGCTTCCCGGTCACCAACGGGGCCCGGCCGGTGACGGTGCTGACCACCCCCACCAGCGCGCCGTTGCCCGGCAGCACCCCCCGCGGGGAGGGGATGGTCGCGTCGGTGTTCGTGGCCACGTGCCGGGCTCCGTTCCGCACGGCCACCACGGCCTCGGCGAGCTGCGCCCAGCCCACCCCGGGCCCGTAGCCCTGCACCACGGCCGCCGGCCCGTCCTCGGCCCGCTCGACGACCCGGAGCCCGGCGGCGGTCAGCGCGGCCGCCACACCCGGGCCGCCGACCGCCAGGACGGGCGCGTCCGCGCCGACCAGCTCCCGGACGACCGTGGCCGCGGCCTGCGAGCTGGTGATGACGTCCTCGGCCGCAGCGGAGACGCCCAGCTCCGTGAGGTGTTCGGCGACCTGTTCCGGGGTGCGCGCGGCGTTGTTGGTCACGAAGCCCAGGCGCATGCCCTGGTCGCGCGCGGCGGCGAGGGCCTCGGGCACACCGGGCACCGCTGCAGGGCCGACGTAGACGACCCCGTCGAGGTCGAGCAGCGCGACGTCGTACTCACCGGCCGGCGGCCGGTCGCTGCCAGCGGCGAGCGGCGGCCGTTCCGGTGCGGTCACGCGGGGGCCTCGGACCGGTCGGCGAGGACGGGGCGGAAGGCAGGGGTCGGGTCGGTCATGGCAGCTCCTGGGCTAGGTCGCGGCGGGCGCGCACGCCGCGCAGCGCCTGGGCGTAGTGGGTGAGGTCGGGCCGCATGGCCACGGCCAGGGCCAGGTGCTCGGCGGCGAGCTCGAGGTCCCCGGCGCGGCTGGCGGCGAGCCCGAGGCCGAACTGGGCGTAGTCGTCGGTGGGGTTGGCGTCGATGATCCGGGCGAAGCTCCCGATCGCCTCGCGGTAGCGGCCCGCGTCGTACTGGGCACGCGCCAGCGCCTCCAGCACGCTCCGGGAGGCCGGTTCGGCGTGGACCGCGCGCTCCAGCAAGGTGGCCGCGGCATCGGGGTGCCCGTCTCCCAGCAGCTGGAGACCGCGCTGGTACCACTCGTAGACGCCGCCGTCCGGCTGACCTGGCTCCACCGCTGCTCCTTCCCCGTCGCCCCGGACCGCCCCGCCGAGGCCCGGCCGGCGCGAGCCGGCCGGCACCTCGCTCCTACCATCGGGCGGTGCCCACCCCGCCGGCGGACGTCCCGCCCTCCACCGCGACGGGGCTCGACGTCCGGCCCTTCCGCGCCCTGGTCTACCGGGAGCACGACCCCGCGCACCTGGCCCGGGTGAGCTCGCCGGCCTACGACCTGGTCACCGTGGGGGGCCGCGACCGCCTGGTCGAGGCCGACCCGCACAACATCGTCCGCTTGATCCTGCCGCACGTCGACCCCGTCACCGGGGGCCGCGCCGCACGCGACCGGGCCTCGGCGCGCGCGGCGGCGGCCAACCTGCGGCAGTGGCTGGCCGAGCGGGTGCTGGTCCGGGAGGACGTGCCGGCGATGTGGCGGTACGAGATGGCCACCCCGGGAACCACCGCGACCACCGGATGGCTGGGGGCGGTCCACGTGCCACCGGCGGGGTCGACCGCCGTGCTGCCGCACGAGGACACGTTCGCCCCGGCCGTCGAGGGCCGCCGGGCGCTGCTCGACGAGACCCGAACCGACCTCGAGCCGATCGTGCTGGCCCACGACCCGGAGCCGGAGGTCGCCGAGGTGACGCGGCACTCGGGGCAGGGCGCGCCCACCCTGCAGGTGACCGACCCGGACGGCGTGACGCACCGGCTGTGGCGGGTGACCGACCCGCTGGTGCTGCAGCGGCTGACCACGGCCCTGGGGAGGACCCAGGCGGTCATCGCCGACGGGCACCACCGGTTCGCGGCTGCCCGGGCCCACCAGGCGACCGGTGGCTCCGCGCGGTGTGCGGTGCTCGCCCTGCTCACGCCCGCCGGGCCCGGGGGCCTGCGGGTGCAGGCGATCCACCGCGTCGCACCCGATCTGTCGCTGACAGCCGCTGTCGATCTCGCCGCGACCGGGTTGACCGCACGGGACGTCACCCCCGCCGACGGCGAGGTCGCCGAGGTCTGCCGTCGCTGGGCCCGCGGCACGGACGGCGCGGCCGGCACGGTGGGCGGCCCGGTCTTCCTGGTGACCGACGGGACGCGCGTGGTGGAGCTGTCGGCCCCGACCGCGACCCTGCTGGCGACCGTGCCGACGGAGGCCCCCGCGGCGTGGCGGGCGCTCGACGTGGTGCTGGCCCACCACGGTCTGCTCGGCCACCTGTGGCACCGCTCCGACGACCCCTCGTCGGTGCTGGTCGCCCACGACGTCGACCAGGCGCTCCGGTTGGCCGGTGAGCGCGCGGGAGTGGCCCTGTTGCTCCACTCCCCCGCTCCGGCGGACGTCGCCGCGGTCGCCCGCAGCGGTGCCCGCATGCCGCGCAAGTCGACGCTCTTCCTGCCCAAGCCGCGCACCGGGCTGGTGCTGCGACCGCACGAGGACTGACCGGGCTCACACCGGCTCACGCGCAGCGGCAGCACGGCTGGTGCGCTGCAGCTTGCGACCCCGTCGGCAGCTGACCTCGTAGGCCACGGCGGTGCCGGTGGGGGTGCGCCAGAAGCGGCGTTGCAGCGAGCCCTCGACCTCGACCACGTCGTCGGTGCGCCAGGCCGAGGCGTAGCGCAGCAGCGTGGGGACGGTGCTCACGCAGGTCAGGACGTCGGACCTCGGCGCCCGCGGGCGCGGGTTCTCGCGTCGCACCACCAGCTTGAACAGCAGCAGCGTGTCCCCGCTGGGCAATGGGCGCAGTTCGGGCGGGGCGGACAACCGCCCACGCAGCACGACGTCGTTCCGGTCGATCACGGCCAGGCTCATACCGGCAAGCCTCGCCAGGAGCCGGACCTGCCGGCCAGGGCTGACCGCGAGTTGTGGACAGCCTTGGCCGGTGTGGACGACGGAGTTCAGTCCGTCGTCGGGTCCTCCTCGCCCCCGTGGGCGGGCGGCTCCTGGAAGAGCCGGGTGTGGTCGCGCTCCACCGGCGGCGGCGTCTCCCCCAGCAGCTCGGCCACCTCCGCCTCGATGTCGGCGTCGGTCACCGGGCCGGTCACCGAGTCCAGCATCTCCTCGTCGAAGGCAGCGTCGAGAGGGTCGTCGGCGCTCCCGCTCTCCGGCGCGGACGTGAGGTCGGTGGCCTCGTCGCCGGCCGCACGCACGTCGTCAGCCGCGGCATCCGGGTCTTCTTCCTCGTCCTCGAGTTCCTCGGCGAAGTGCGCGCTGACGCCGGTCAGGTCGTCGGGATCGGCAGCCGCGATGGCCGCGTACCACTGCTGAGCGACGTCCTCGTCACCCCGGTCGGCGAGCAGGTCGGCGTACGCGGTGGCCAGCCGAAGCCGGCCGAGGTCGGCGTCGCCGAGATCAGCGGGCGTGGGCCTACCGCCGAGCGCGGCCTCCAGGACCAGGACGGCGGCACGCTCCTCGCCCATGTCCTGCCGGGCACCGGCCTCCACCAGCCGCAGCTCGACGAGCTCCTCCCCCTCCGGCGACGTCACCAGCGCCTCCTGCACCAGTCGCAGCGCGGTCTCGGGACGCCCCAGCGCCCGTTCGCAGTCGGCCAGCACGGCGCGGTAGCTCTGGTCGCCGGCCATCCGGGCATAGGCGCGCAGCTCGCGAGCTGCCTCCGCGTAGTCACCCGCGTGGTAGGCAGCGACCCCGACCGCTTCACGCACGACCGCGAGCCGGGACGCCCGGTCCCGGGCAGCGCGGGCGTGCTCGAGGGCGAGCTGGGGTTCCTCCTCCAGCAGACCGCCGGCGGCCACCAGGTGCTGGCCGACGACGTCGGAGTTGCGTGAGTCCAGACCGCGCAAGGCGGCTCGGACAGCCGGGTCCAGCTCGCGGGCATCCGCCCACTCGGGCAGTTCCGGCGCAGCCGGACGCCGGACGACCTCGTCCGTCGGGCCGTCCGGATCTGCCGGCCGGCGGTCCTGCCAGTCCCTCTTCCCGGCAGAGCGACCGGCCGCGCGATCCGGCCGGCGGTCCTGCCACGAGGGCCGGTCCCCGCCACCGGAACGCTGCGGACGGTCACCCGCGGGACGCTGCGGACGGTCACCGGCGGGACGGCGGTCCTGCCACGAGGGCCGGTCCCCGCCACCGGAACGCTGCGGACGGTCACCCGCGGGACGCTGCGGACGGTCACCGGCGGGACGGCGGTCCTGCCACGAGGGCCGGTCCCCGCCACCGGAACGCTGCGGACGGTCACCCGCGGGACGCTGCGGACGGTCACCGGCGGGACGGCGGTCCTGCCACGAGGGCCGGTCCCCACCACCGGGACGCTGCGGACGGTCACCGGCGGGACGGCGGTCCTGCCACGAGGGCCGGTCCCCACCACCGGAACGCTGCGGACGGTCACCGGCGGGACGGCGGTCCTGCCACGAGGGCCGGTCCCCACCACCGGAACGCTGCGGACGGTCACCCGCGGGACGCTGCGGACGATCACCGGCGGGACGGCGATCCTGCCACGACGGCCGATCGCCGCCACCGGAACGCTGCGGACGGTCACCGGCAGGACGGCGGTCCTGCCACGACGGCCGGTCCCCGCCACCGGAACGCTGCGGACGGTCACCCGCGGGACGGCGGTCCTGCCACGACGGCCGGTCCCCGCCACCGGAACGCTGCGGACGATCACCCGCGGGACGGCGGTCCTGCCACGAGGGCCGGTCCCCACCACCGGAACGCTGCGGACGGTCACCCGCGGGACGCTGCGGACGATCACCGGCGGGACGGCGATCCTGCCACGACGGCCGGTCCCCGCCACCGGGACGCTGCGGACGGTCACCTGCGGGACGGCGGTCCTGCCACGAGGGCCGGTCCCCGCCACCGGAACGCTGCGGACGCTCACCGCTCTGCGCACCCCCGCGCGGGTCGCCACTACGGGAACCACGGTGTCCGGCGGGGCGCCCGCGGTCGCCGGCGGCGTCCTGCCGCGGTCCACCGGACCGCCCCCCACCGCCAGCTCCGCGGCCGCTCCCGGAGGAAGCGCCTCGACCTCGATCAGAGCCTGCGGGCCCGCGACGCGGAGAAGTCATGGTGTGTACGTACCTCACTGGGAATCGGTGCACGCCTGAGCGCTACCGGAACGGATCGCGGCCGGCGGGCCGTTTCGTGGCCCTCGGCCGCACGCGCAGAGGAGGCCCTGAACGCACGAAACGGGGGCCGGAGCAGATGCTCCGACCCCCCGTTCGTTGAAAGATTGTCCGGCGGCGTCCTACTCTCCCACCCGGTCCCCCGGGCAGTACCATCGGCGCTGAAAGGCTTAGCTTCCGGGTTCGGAATGAGACCGGGCGTTTCCCTTTCGCCATGACCGCCGTAACACTGTGAAACCGTCGACACCCCCACCACCAGGAGGTGTTCGTCGTTTCAGAGCTGCACAGTGGACGCGACACATCACTTGCTAGAAGGCTGGATGGTGTGTGTGATCAAGCCCTCGGCCTATTAGTACCGGTCAGCTCCACGACTCACGCCGCTTCCACTTCCGGCCTATCAACCCGCT
>NZ_JBJGZY010000032.1:0-45368 GCF_054050755.1 Modestobacter sp. SYSU DS0511 | reverse complement strand
CGCACCGTTCTGCGGGCACGGTCACCGGCCGCACCGTTGTGCGGGGACGGTCACCGGCCACGCGAGGGCCGGCGTCCGCGCCGCGAGCACAGCGCAGGCCGTGGGCACACGAGCCGCCCACACGCCACCGCCCCGGCCTCGGCGGTGGAGTCCACGCGGACAGCCCCGCCCGCCTGCGGCGCCGAGAGGGGCACCAAGCTCCCGGGCACGGCGGGCACCCACCGATCGGCGTCACGTGACGGAAGAACCGCCGGACGCGCGCGGCGTCGCCACGTCGATCAACGGCGACGATCCGGAGGCGCCGTCGTCGCGCCGACGTTGTCGTCCAACCACCGGTTCAACGGGGCGAACGCACGCCAGGCGTCGCGCACCCGGTCCAGCGCAGCCTCGGTGTGCAGCCACTCAGTGGGTTCCCACTGCCGGGACCCGTGCAGCGACTTGTGCCGGAGCAGCTCGATCCGGGGGTGGTCGGCCGGCCACCCCCGGGGACACCGCACCAGCCGGTCGCCGTCGATGTCGAATCCTGCGGCACGCAGCTGCTCCACCTCGGCGACCAGCCGGGGGCCCTGCAGGTCGTCGGCCACGGCCCGCCGGAAGCGCTCCAGCTGATCGGGCTGCAGCCGCCAGCAGCCCCCGGCCACCCGCAGCCCGTCCGCGGACACCTGCACGTACACCGAGCCCAGGCCCGCTCCGTCCGGGTGCAGCACCGCACCCTGGTGCGTCTTGTACGGCGTCTTGTCGTGGCTGAAGCGCACGTCGCGGTAGGGGCGGAACAGCTTCGGGGTGCCGAACTCACCGCTGAGCTCGTCGACCAGCGCCTGCACGGGGCCGCGGATGTGGGCCTCCCAGTCGGCGCGGTGCGCCGTCCAGTACGCCCGGCTGTTGTCCGCCTCCAGGCCCTCGTAGAAGACCAGCCCCTCGTCGGGGAAGCCACTGAAGCCCACCCTGCTCCTCACGGTCGCGTGTCGTCGTCGAACCAGCTGTGCCACCGCTCCTGGGGCACCGTCGCGCTGCCCGCGTCCAGGATGCGGGTCCACCCGTCGGGTGCCCACCCGGCGCCGGCCAGGAAGCGAGCGGTGACGGTGTCCGCCGCCGGCAGCCACATCACCAGACCGGGCGCGCCCAGCGTCCGGGCCGCGTCGGCGACCGCGGCCAGCAGGCGGCTGCCGTGCCCCCGCCGTCCCCAGCGAGGCTCCACGGCCAGCGCCACGATCTCGAGCAGACCGGAGCCGGGATCGTCCTCCGCGGGGGCGCAGGCGGCGAGCCCGACGACGGATTCCCGTTCCTGGGCCACGAACACCCGGTGGGCCGGCGACGGAGGGGTGTCCACGGACCGGCGCCAGGTGCTCGCCGCCGCGTCGTCGTCCCACCCGTCGAGCACCTCGTCGGGCAGCACCTCGCGGTACGCGGTGCGCCAGGTGACGACCTGCACCCGGGCGATCGCCGCTGCGTCGTCCGCCACGGCCGGGCGCACCGACACCTCCGCGCGACCGCGCGGGCCAGGGAGCGGGGGCAGGTGCACTCCGGCAGCCTAGGTCGTCGGCGGGTCCGGCCCGACCCGCGCTCGTCGTACCCCCAGGGCAGGATCGAGCGCGTGACCACGGCTGTCGAGCGGCTACCCGCCGCCCTCGCCCGGCGGATGGCGTTGGCCGCCCAGGGGTTCGCCGACCCACGTCCCAGCGGCGCGGTCGGCACCCGTCAGCTCCGGCGTACCGCAGAGCGGCTGGCCGTGGTGCAGATCGACTCGGTCAACGTGCTGTCCCGGTCGCACTACCTGCCCTACTTCAGCCGGCTGGGTCCCTACGACCGCACAGCCCTCGACGCCTTCTCCAACCGCCGGCACGACCTGTTCGAGTACTGGGCGCACGAGGCGTCGTTCCTGCCGGCGCGCCTGCAGCCCTGCCTGAGGTGGCGCATGCACGCCGCCGACCGCGAGGCCTGGGGCTCGATGACCCGGGTGCAGCGCGAACGGCCGGAGTACGTGGCGGCCCTGCTGGACCGGGTGCGCGAGGAGGGGCCGCTGCGGGCGAGCCAGCTGCAGGAGGCGCGCCCGCACCGCCCCGGGAGCATGTGGAACTGGCACGCCGGCAAGGCCGCCCTGGAGTACCTGTTCTTCACCGGCGCGCTCACCGCCCGCGCCCGCACCGCCTCCTTCGAGAGGGTCTACGACCTGACCGAGCGGGTCCTGCCCGCCGCAGTCGTCGACACACCCACCCCCGACCGGGCCGACGCCATCCGCGAGCTGGTGCGCACCGCTGCGCGCGCGCTCGGTGTCGCCACCGAGACCGACCTGCGCGACTACTTCCGGCTGGCCCCGGTCGACGCCCGGACGGCGATCGCCGAGCTCGCCGACGCCGGGGAGCTGCAGCCGGTCGACGTGGTCGGCTGGGGGCGGCCGGCGTGGGTCGACCCGCTGGCCCGCCGGCCGCGGTGGACCCGGGCGCGGGCGCTGCTCAGCCCGTTCGACTCGCTGGTGTGGGAACGCCCCCGGGTCGAGCGGGTCTTCGGCTTCCGGTACCGGCTGGAGATCTACACCCCCGCGCACAAGCGGGTGCACGGCTACTACGTGCTGCCGTTCCTCCTCGGCGACCGGCTCGTCGCCCGGGTCGATCTCAAGGCCGACCGCCAGGCAGGTGTGCTCCGGGTGCAGGCCGCCCACGCCGAGCCGGGCGTCGACCACGGTGCGGTGGCGGCCGAGCTCGCCGCCGAGCTGCGGCTGATGGCCGGCTGGCTGGCGCTGGCCGACGTCACGGTGGCCGGCGCCGGGGACCTCGCGCCGGCGCTGAGGCCCGCGCTCGCCGCCCGGGCGTCGGCAGGCTGAGCGGTGCCGCCCCCGTACCCTCGACAGGTGCCCGCGATCGCTCCGCTCCAGGTGCAGGTCATCGCCCAGACCCGGTTCACCCCGCCGGACGACGTCCCCTGGGAGACCGACGCCGACGGCGGTCAGGCCCTCGCGGAGTTCGCCGGCCGCGCCTGCTACCAGTCCTGGGACAAGCCGAACCCCGCGACGGCGACCAACGCCGGGTTCCTGCGCCACGTCCTCGAGGTCGGCCACCTGTCGGTGCTCGAGCACGCCAGCGTGACGATGTACCTGACCGGGCTGTCGCGGTCGCTCACCCACGAGCTCGTCCGGCACCGGCACTTCTCCTACAGCCAGCTCTCCCAGCGGTACGTGCCCGAGCGGGACGCCGCCGTCGTCGAGCCGGCCGTGATCGCCGAGGATCCCGAGCTGCACGCGCGGTTCCTGGCCGCCACCGACGCCGCGCTGGCCGCCTACACCGAGCTGCTCGACGGGCTGGAGCAGCGGTTCGCCGGCGTCCCCAACGCCACCCTGCGCCGCAAGCAGGCCCGCCAGGCGGCCCGTGCGGTCCTCCCGAACGCCACCGAGACGCGCATCGTCGTCACCGGCAACTACCGTGCCTGGCGGCACTTCGTCGCCATGCGCGCCAGCGAGCACGCCGACGTGGCGATCCGCGAGCTCGCCGTCGCCTGCCTGCGCGAGCTGCAGCGGGTCGCCCCCTCCGTGTTCGGTGACTTCCGGGTCAGCGCGCTGGCCGACGGCACCGAGGTGGCGGCCAGCCCCTACGTCACCGAGGGCTGAGTGCGCACCGACGATCGAGAGAAGGAAGAGACCATGGCCGAGGCCGCCCAGCTCGACACCTCCCGCTCCGACGCCCCCGGCTCCGGCCCCGCCGTCGACACCCAGTACGAGGACCTGCTGCGCCGGGTGCTGGAGACCGGCACGCCGAAGTCCGACCGCACCGGCACCGGCACGCTGAGCCTGTTCGGCGAGCGGCTGCGCTACGACCTCTCCGCCGGCTTCCCCCTGGTCACCACCAAGAAGGTGCACTTCCGGTCGGTCGCCTACGAGCTGCTGTGGTTCCTGCGAGGGGAGGGCAACGTCCGCTGGCTGCAGGAGCACGGCGTCTCCATCTGGGACGAGTGGGCCGCCGAGGACGGCAGCCTGGGGCCGGTCTACGGCGTCCAGTGGCGCTCCTGGCCCACCCCCGACGGCGGCACGGTCGACCAGCTCGCCGGGGTGCTGGACACCCTGCGCAGCGACCCGGACTCGCGCCGGATGGTGGTCTCGGCGTGGAACGTCGCCGCGCTGCCGGAGATGGCCCTGGCGCCCTGCCACACGCTGTTCCAGTTCGCGGTCGCCGACGGTCGGCTGTCCTGCCAGGTCTACCAGCGCAGCGCCGACATGTTCCTCGGGGTGCCGTTCAACATCGCCAGCTACGCCCTGCTCACCCAGCTGGTCGCCCAGCAGGTCGGACTCGAGCCCGGCGACCTCATCTGGGTCGGCGGCGACTGCCACGTCTACACCAACCACGTCGAGCAGGTGCGCGAGCAGCTCTCCCGCGAGGTGCTGCCCTTCCCGCGGTTGACCGTCGACCCGGCTCCGTCGCTGTTCGACCACACCTACGAGGACCTGCACCTGCTGGACTACCGGCACCACCCGGCGATCCGCGGCGCGGTGGCCGTCTGACCGTGGCGTCGTCGAGCGCGGGCCGCACCGTCCGGATGGTGTGGGCGCAGACCACCGACGGGGTCATCGGTGCCGACGGCGACCTGCCCTGGCGCCTGCCGGAGGACCTCCGGCTGTTCAAGGCGCTGACCCTGGGCGGCACCGTGGTGATGGGGCGGCGGACGTGGGAGTCGCTGCCCCCGCGCGCCCGGCCGCTGCCCGGGCGCACCAACCTCCTGCTGAGCAGCACGCTCGACCCGGCCGACGCCGGGGTCCCGGTGGCCCGGTCGGTCGAGGAGGTCCTCGCCCGCGACGACGACCTGTGGGTGATCGGCGGCGGCACGGTCTACGCGGCGTTCCTGCCGCACGCCGCGGAGGTGGTCGTCACCGAGGTGGACGTGCAGCTGCCCGGTGACACCTGGGCTCCGCCGCTGGGGCCCGCCTGGGTGCGGGGCCCGCGGGCGCCGGCGAACGGGTGGGTGACGTCGGCCGGCGGCCTCCGGTTCCGCGTCTCGTCGTGGCGGCGCGGCACCCCGCCGACCGGCCCGGTGCCGGCCGTGCTGGCCGAGCACGCGCAGCAGTGGGCGGCGGCCGGACGGTCCGACGGCGGCGTCGGCGCGGGCCGGTAGATTCGCGGGCATGACCACCGACCCCGCCCGGCCCTTCGGGCGCGTGATCACGGCGATGGTCACCCCGCTCGCCGAGGACGGCACCATCGACCTCGCCGGCGCCCAGGAGCTCGCCGCCCACCTCGTCGACCGCGAGTCCAACGACGGCCTGGTCGTCTTCGGGACGACGGGGGAGTCGCCCACCGTCAGCGACAGCGAGCAGCACGCGGTGCTCGAGGCGGTGCTCGACGCCGTGGGCGACCGGGCCACCGTGATCGCCGGCGTCGGCACCAACGACACCGCGCACTCCATCGAGAAGGCGCAGTCCGCTGCCCGGCTCGGCGTCGACGGGCTGCTCGTCGTCACCCCGTACTACAACAAGCCGCCGCAGGCCGGGCTGCTCCGGCACTTCACCGCGGTCGCCGACGCCACCGACCTGCCGGCGATGCTCTACGACATCCCGCACCGCTCGGGAGTCCCGATCGCCGTGGACACCCTGGTCCGGGCCGCCGAGCACCCGAACATCGTCGCGGTCAAGGACGCCAAGGGCGACCTCGGCGCGGTGCAGTGGACCCTCGCCCGCACCGACCTCGTCTACTACTCCGGTGACGACATGCTCAACCTGCCGCTGCTGGCCGTCGGGGCCGTCGGGGTGGTCAGCGTGGTCAGCCACCTGGTCGGCTCGCGTCTCGCGGAGCTGGTCGCCGCGGTCGAGTCCGGTGACCTGGTCACCGCGCGCGCCGTCAACCAGAGCCTGTTGCCGGTCTACACCGGTGTGTTCCGCACTCAGGGCGTGATCACCGTGAAGGCGGCACTGCGTGAGCTCGGCCTGCCGGCCGGCCCGGTGCGCCCCCCGTTGGTCGACGCGACACCCGAGGAGCTCGCGCAGCTGCGCGAGGACCTCGCCCACGGAGGAGTTCAACTGTGACCTCGATGCCCCCGCCCGGCCAGCAGGCGCTGCAGCCGCACCTGGACCTCAAGGCCCCGCCGCCGCTGGCGTCCGGCGGGTTGCGGGTGATGGCCCTGGGCGGGCTGGGCGAGATCGGCCGGAACATGGCGGTCCTGGAGTTCGACGGGCAGTTGCTCGTGATCGACTGCGGCGTCCTCTTCCCGGAGGCCGAGCAGCCCGGGGTCGACCTGATCCTCCCCGACTTCGGCGTCATCGAGCACCGGCTGGCCGACGTCGCCGGCGTCGTGCTGACCCACGGGCACGAGGACCACATCGGCGCCATCCCCTACCTGCTGCGGCTGCGCGCCGACATCCCGCTCATCGGCTCCCGGTTCACCCTCGCCCTGGTCAAGGCCAAGCTGCGCGAGCACCGCATCGACCCGGTGCTGGTCGAGGTCGCCGCCGGTGACGACCACGTGGCCGGCCCGTTCCACACCGAGTACATCAGCGTCAACCACTCGATCCCCGATGCGCTGGCGGTTGCGGTGCACACGCCCGCGGGCACGCTGGTGCACACCGGTGACTTCAAGATGGACCAGCTGCCGCTGGACGGCCGGCTCACCGACCTGGGCGCCTTCGCCCGGCTCGGCGTCGAGGGCATCGACCTGCTGCTGAGCGACTCCACCAACGCCGAGGTGCCCGGGTTCGTCACCTCGGAGCGGGAGATCGGCCCGGTGCTGGACTCGGTGTTCGAGCGCGCCACCCAGCGGCTGATCGTCTCCAGCTTCGCCAGCCACGTGCACCGCATCCAGCAGGTGCTCGACTCCGCGGTCAAGCACGGCCGCAAGGTCGCCCTCGTGGGCCGGTCGATGGTGCGGAACATGGGCGTCGCGCAGGACCTCGGCCTGCTCCGCGTCGCCCCCGGGCTGATGGTCAAGCTCGACGAGGCCGCCGCCATGCCGCCGGAGCAGGTGGTGCTGGTGAGCACCGGTTCGCAGGGCGAGCCGCTGTCGGCGCTGGGCCGGATGGCCCGCGGGGAGCACCACCAGATCACCATCGAGGCCGGCGACACGATCATCCTGGCCTCCTCGCTGGTGCCGGGGAACGAGACCGCCGTCTACAAGGTGATCAACCAGCTGGCCCGCCTGGGCGCCACGGTGGTGCACAAGGAGACGGCGCGGGTGCACGTCTCCGGGCACGCCCCGGCCGGTGAGCTGCGCACGCTGCTCAACGTGGCCAAGCCCCGCTACCTGATGCCGGTGCACGGTGAGTGGCGGCACCTGCGGGCGCACGCCGCGCTGGCCGAGCAGACCGGCATGGCCCGCGACCGGATCCTGCTCGCCGAGGACGGTGTGGTCGTCGACCTGGTCGACGGCAAGGCCTCGATCGTCGGCAGCGTGCCGATCGGCAACGTCTACGTCGACGGGGTCAACGTCGGGGACGTCGGGGAGGAGTCGCTGCAGGCCCGGCGGATCCTCGGCGACGAGGGCTTCGTGGCGCTCACCGTGGTGATCGAGCCCTCGACCCGCACGATCGTCCGGCCGGTGCACCTGTCGACCCGGGGCTTCTCCGACGACCCGTCGGCCTTCGACGAGGTGCTCGCCCTGGTCGAGGACAACCTGCGCCGCACCCTGGCCGACGGCGAGGTCGATCCGCACCGCCTCTCGCAGGTCATCCGCCGCACGGTCGGCAAGTGGGTGAGCGACCGGCACCGCCGTCGCCCGATGATCATTCCCACCGTCCTCGAGGTCTGACCCGGGCGGTGTCCCCGGGGCCACGGGGGCCCGGCCTCCGTCGTGGTCCGGGTAGCCCGCCGGTGTCCCGGGGACGGCGCGCGGATCGGGGCTGCGGTGGACTGCGGGCAGTGCCACCATGATCAGGATGAGGCGGTGGTCACGGCAGCCCGGGGTTCCCCGGCCCGGCGGGTCGGGGAACCCCGGGGCGTGCGGCACCGTCCCGCGCCGCGACCGGAGCGGTGCGGTCGCCGTCTGGCAGGCGGGTCTCGACCTGCCGGACGACGCCCTGGAGGCCGCGTCGGCGCTGCTCTCGCCTCCCGAGCGGGCCCGGGCGGACCGGGGGACCGAACCGGTCCGTCGGCGGCGGATCGCGCTGCGCGCTGCCCTGCGCACGGCGGCCGCCCGCGAGCTCGGCTGTTCGCCGGCGGAGGTGCCGCTCACCACCGGACCGTCCGGGCGGCCCGAGGTGCCCGGACCGGCGGCGGGGCTCGACGTCACCTGCACCGCCTCGGGCACGACGGGGTTGGTCGCGGTGGGCCGCGGTGTCCGGGTCGGGATCGACCTGGAGCGCGTGACCCCCTGGGCTCCGGAGCTCCTCGAGGACGGCTGGCTGTCCGAGCGCGAGGCCATCGCGCTGCTCGCCCTGCCCGCCGGCGAGCGGGCGACCGCGGCCGCCCGTGCCTGGGCCGGCAAGGAGGCCGTCCTCAAGGCGGGCGGGTGGGGCCTGACGGTCGCCCCGGCGCTGGTCGAGCCCGGTCTCGCCGGCACACCCGTGCGGGTGGCCGGGTGGACGGTGACGGGTCTGGTCACGCCGCCGGGGACGGTCGGCCGGCTCGCCTGCTCGCGCCGCCGACCGCTGCACCGCGGTCCGCTGGTGCCCCGTCCGCTCGAACTCGTCCCCGCAGGAGGGAGCACCTCATGACGTCCATCGCCGACGAGCGGTCCACCGCCACCCAGCTGGCCGCCTTCCGGGTGGCCTGCGAGCAGCTGGCCGGGCAGCCCCTGGACAGCCCGACGGACCTGCACGCCTTCTCGGTGGCGCGGCCCGAGGCGTTCTGGCGTCTCCTGCTGGAGTGGTCGGGCCTGCCCTGGTCGGGGTCGGCCGACCCCGTCCTGACGGGGGACGACGTCGAGACCGCCCGGTTCTTCCCCGCGGTCACGCTCAACTACGCCGAGGCGCTCCTGGCGCCGCTGCCCTGGGTCGACGACGACGCCCCCGCGCTCAGCTCGCTGCACGCCGCGGCCCCGGCCCAGCGCTGGTCCCGGCGGGGGCTCCGCGAGGCGGTCGCCGGCGCGGCCGATGCCCTGGCCGCCCTGCGCATCGGCCCCGGTGACCGCGTCGCGGTGATCGGGCCGAACGACGGTGCGGTCACCGTCGCGGTGCTGGCCCTGGCCGCCGTGGGTGCCACGGTGTCGACGTCCACCCCGGACATGGGCACCGCCACCCTGCTGGGACGATTCGCGCAGGTCGAGCCGTCCACCCTGCTGCTGGACCGGTCCGCGGGGCCGGAGACCGGGACCGCGGCGCTCGCGGAGCTGCTGGCCGGGCTGCCGACGGTGCGCCGGGTGCTGGTCCTCGACGACGGCCCGCTGCCCGAGCACCCGGTGGTCCCGGTCGACCGCCTCGCCGACCTGGTCGCGCGGGCCGCCGGCGGGCGGCACCACGACTGGCCGAGGCTGCCCTTCGACCACCCGCTGTTCGTCATGTTCTCCTCGGGCACCACCGGGCCCCCGAAGGCGATCGTCCACGGCGCCGGCGGCACGCTCCTGGAACACGTCAAGGAGCACCGGCTGCACGGTGACCTGCGTCCGGCGGACCGGATGTACTTCCACACCACGACCGCCTGGATGATGTGGAACTGGCAGCTGTCCGCGCTCGCCGTCGGTGCGTCCGTGGTGCTGTACGACGGTCCCGTTCGCGGGCCGCAGACCCTCTGGGAGCTGGTGGCCGGGGAGGGCGTGACCGTCTTCGGCACCAGCCCGGCCTACCTGCAGCTGTGCGAGGACGCCGGCTACCGCCCGCGGAACCGGGTCGACCTCACCGCGTTGCGCGCGGTCCTGTCGACCGGGTCGGTGCTGCACGAGTGGCAGTTCGACTGGGTGGCCGAGTCGGTGGGACCCCAGCCCCTCCAGTCGATCTCCGGCGGGACGGACATCATCGGCTGCTTCGTGCTCGGCCACCCCGAGCTCCCCGTGCGGCGGGGGCGGTCCCAGGCGCTGAGCCTGGGGCTGGACGTGGCCGCCGTCGACGAGCGGGGGGAGCCCGTCGTGGGCCGGATCGGCGAGCTGGTGTGCCGCAACCCGTTCCCGTCCCGGCCGGTCGGCTTCCTCGCCGACCCCGACGGCGCCCGGTTCCACGCCGCCTACTTCGCCGATCACCCGGGCAGCTGGACCCACGGCGACCTGGTGGACGTCGCCGCCGACGGGTCGGCCCGCGTGCACGGCCGCTCCGACGGGGTGCTGAACGTCGACGGCGTCCGGATCGGCCCCGCCGAGGTGGTGGCCGCGCTGCGTGCCGTGCCCGAGGTGGCCGACGCCATGCCGGTCGAGCAGCGCGACCCCGTTCACCCGGGGCGGACCCGGATGGTGCTGCTCGTCGTCCTCGCCCCCGGCGCCGAGCTGGACGCCGAGCTGGACCGCACGATCCGGCGGACGCTGCGCCGGGAGGCGTCGGCTGCGCACGTGCCCGCGCTCGTGGTCGCCGTCCCGGGCCTGCCGGTGACCCACAACGGCAAGCAGTCGTACCGGGCGGCACGGGACGCGGTCAACGGCGACCCGGTGCCCAACCTCGACGCGCTGCGGGATCCGGGCTGCGTGGCCGCCATCCGCGCCGCGGTCCCGGTGGCGGGACAGCCGTCCGCCGCACCGGCCGCGCCCCCGGTCGAGCGCTCGGTCAGCGGGGCGACCCCGGGCGACGGGGACGAGGAGCTGCGCCGCGGGGTCGCCCGGGAGTGGTGCGCCGCGCTCGGGCTCCGCGCAGCCCAGCCGGACGACGACTTCACCGACCTGGGCGGCACCTCCCGGCAGGCGGTGGACCTGCTGCGGCGGCTGCGGACCGAGCTGGGCGCCGAGGTGCCGATCGACGAGTTCGCCCGCCACCCCACACTGGCCGGGCTCACCCGGCTCGCCGCCGCCGCCCGCGCCGCCACCCCCGAGGTGGTCGAGCCGATGCGCCCGGGCACCGGCCGGCCGGTGTTCGTCGTCGCCGACGCCTGGGGGCAGCTGAACTCCTACGCCGGGCTGGTGCGCCGGCTGGACACCGCCCGGCCGGTGCACGGCCTGCGGCTGTCGGTCACCGATTCCCGGGGTGGGCGCCGGCCCCTCGCCGACGTCGTCGACGACGCCCTGGCCGGGATCCGCCAGGTCCAGCCGCAGGGCCCGTACAGCATGCTGGGCTACTCGTTCGGCGGGCTGGTCGCCTACGAGGCGGCGGTCCGGTTGCGGGCAGCCGGCGCGGAGGTGCCCTACGTCGGTCTGCTCGACGTCCTGCCCCCGGCGGCGAACCTGACGCCGGCCGAGCGCCGCGCCCACTCATGGGCGGGCCGGGTGCAGACCGCCCGCTCGGCCACCAAGGCGCGCAAGGCCCTGGCCCGGCACCTGCCGGCCGGCCTCCGGCGGCGGTTCGCCGACCCGGTACAGGCCATGGTCCGGGGGCTCTTCTCCGCCGTGGAGGACCACGAGCTGTCCCGCTACGACGGGATGGTCACCTACTACCAGGCCCGCGAGCGGCTGCCCGTCGTCGGCAACACGATGGCCGCCTGGCTCCGCGTGGCCCCTCACCTGGTGACCACCGACGTGCCCGGCGACCACTGGGACCTGCTGGCCGCCGAGCACCTGGACGAGCTGGCCGCCCGGGTGTCGGCCACCCTCCGCTGAGCAGGTGCACGGGCCGGGTCAGGGCCGGACGACGGCGATCGGGGTGATGCCCTCCTCGGCGGGCAGCTCGAAGCCGAGCACCTGGGCGTAGAAGGACAGCTCGCCGTCGAGCGCGGCCCGGATGTTGTCCGCCTTGCGGAACCCGTGCTGCTCGCCGGCGAACAGCACGTAGGCGTGTGGCACGCCCTTCTCCCGCAGCGCGGCGACCATCAGCTCCGCCTGCGCCGGTGGCACCACGGCGTCCTCGTCGCCCTGGAACACCGCCAGCGGGGTGTCCAGCGCGTCGGTGGCGTGGATCGGCGAGCGGGCGGCGTAGACGTCGGTGCCCGCGGGCCACGGTGCGATCAGGCCGTCGAGGTAGCGGGACTCGAACGAGTGCGTGTCGGCCGCCAGCGCGGCCAGGTCGGCGACGCCGTAGTGGCTGGCCCCGGCGGCGAACACGCCGGGGCGGAAGGTCAGTGCCGCCAGGGTCGTGTACCCGCCGGCCGAGCCGCCGCGGATCGCCATCCGGGCGGGGTCGACGCGCCCCTGCCCGGACAGGAAGCGCGCGCAGGCGACGACGTCGTCCAGGTCGGCGACGCCCCAGCGTCCCCGCAGCGCCTCCCGGTAGCGCCGGCCGTAGCCGGTCGAGCCGCGGTAGTCGACGTCGGCGACGGCGAAGCCCCGGGACGTCCAGTACTGCACGGCCAGCGAGAGCACCGGCGACGCCGCGGCGGTCGGTCCGCCGTGCACGAGCACCAGCAACGGCGGGAGCTCCCCGTCCGGACCCTCGACCTGCGGGTTGGTCGGTGGGTAGAGCAGCGCGTGGGCCTCGGCCACCCCGCTGCCCCGGTCCTCGGTGGGGAAGGTGACGTGGTCCGGCCGGGAGAACCAGGCCGGGTCGAGCCCGAGGTCGCGGGCCGGACGCAGCACCTCGGCCCGCCCGTCGGCCGCCACCCGCACCACCACCGGTTCCGCCGTGGGGCCGCCGGCCACGCAGACCACGCCGTCGTCGGCGGCGCGCAGCTGGCCGAAGGACGTGTACTCCACCTCCAGCTCGCGCAGTGCCCCGTCCGGCTCGCGCACCGCCAGCCGGTCGGCGCCGTCCCGGCCGTACGCCAGCGCGACCCGCCCGCCGGGCAGCAGGGCGAACCGGCTCTGCCCGAACACCCACTGCGGCCCGGCGATGTCACTGCCCACGTCCACCACCAGCTCCGGCTCGCTCCCCGGTGCCCAGCGGTACAGCGACCACACGTCGGTGCGGTCGGCGAGGAACCACAGCGAGCCGTCGGCCGCCCAGACCGGCTGCACGACCGACTCCGGCTGCGCACCCGACCGCCCGCCCGCGATCACGGTCTCGCCGCCGTCCGGCCCGCGGACCACCAGCTCGGCGGCGTCCCAGGGCATGTCCGGGTGCTGCCACTGCAACCAGGCCAGCGACCGGCCGTCGGGGGAGAGGCGCGGGTCGGAGACGAAGTCGCTGCCGGACACCAGCACCTCGGTCGCACCGTCGGCGCCGACCCGGACCACCTCGTGCACCACGTCCGCCGACGCGCCGCCGGGGGAGTGGGTCTCCCGGACGGCGAGGGCCGCCGCGCCGCCGTCCACCACCGTCAGGTCGGCGAACCGCACCCCGGCCGGGATCGCCGGCTCGGCGGTGACCGCCACCGGCGCGCCGCCCGGGGGCACCCGGTACAGCCGCTGGTCGGCGAAGGAGGTGAACCACACCGTGCCGTCGGCGACGGTCCATGCCCCACCGCCGTACTCGTGCACCCGGGTGCGCGCGTTCCACGGCGGCGGGAGCAGGTCGGTCGTCGTCCCGTCGGGGGAGCGGCGGACGAGCACCGTCCGGCCACCCTCGCCGGGGCGGCCCTCGGCCCACCAGACGTCGGCTCCGTCGACGGCCACCTCGCCCAGCCGCGCGGAGGTGCGGACCACCAGCTCGGAGGTGATCGGGGTGGGCCAGCTGCCGTACGGGCGGATCTCGGTCACCTCTGAGACCGTAGCCAGCGGAGCCGTCGCGCCGGGAGCCGGAGGTGGACACGCGGGGCCGGGATCATCCACCTCCACCCCGCAGGCCATTACCGTCGACGCATGCCTGCTCGCGCGACGTCGAACCGGGCGCCGGCGCGTGGTGGGGCCTCCTCCCGCCCGCGCTCCGGCGGGTCCACTGCCAAGAAGCGTCCCCCGGCCAAGCGCGGCGGCTCCACCGCCGCCCGTCGGCCGGCGGCGAAGAAGAAGAGCACGCTCAGCGGCTCGCTGATGCGCGGCGCCGTCGGCGCCTGGTCGCTGCTGGCCCGCGGCGCCGGGGGGCTGGCCCGCTCGGTCGCCCGGCCCCCGGAGGCCGAGCCGCTGGCCCCGGAGCACCGCCGCGACGGCGTCGGCCTGTTCGTGCTCGGCCTGGCCATCGTGCTGGGCGCGGCGACCTGGACCGACGGCATCGGCCCGGTGGGCGCCGGCATGGCCGACGGGGTCCGCTGGACCATCGGGGTGCTCACCGCCGTGCTGCCGGTCGTGCTGCTGCTGGTGGCCCTGCGCCTGCTGCGCCACCCACCACAGCCGGAGGTCCGCGGCCGGCTGACCATCGGGTGGGTCTGCGTCGTCGCCGCCGTGGTCGGCATCACCCACGTGACCGGCCCGGACCTCAGCGACGGCGACCGCAGCGGGGCGGGCGGCCTGCTCGGCTGGGCGGTCGGCACCCCGCTGGTGGCCGGGGTCGGCCCGGTGGTCACCGTGCTGCTGCTGGTGCTGCTGGCCTTCTTCGGCCTGCTCGTGGTCACCGCCACGCCGGTGCACCAGGTTCCCGAGCGGCTGCGCGGCTGGCTCGACGAGAAGCTCGGCCGGGACACCGACGAGTACGACGAGGACTACGACGAGCTCTACGACGACGAGCCGGAGGAAGAGCCCGCGCCGCGGAGCCGGCGCGGGCGCAAGACCGCCGCCGCGGCCGTGCAGGACACCCTGGACACCGGGGTCATCGACACCGCTGCCCTGGACGGCGCGCCCGACGTGGTCGTCCACGAGCCGGCGCCCGAGGCCGTCCCGGTGCGCCGGCCGGCCGTCGTCGACCGCACTGCCCCGGCCGAGGAACTGCCGCCGATCGAGGAGCCCGAGCAGCTTCGGATCCAGCCCGTCGAGGGCACCTACACCCTCCCGTCGGTCAGCGTGCTGCGACCGGGCACCCCACCGCGGGCCAAGTCCAAGGCCAACGACGTCGCCATCGAGGCGATCACCGGGGTGCTCGAGCAGTTCAACATCGACGCCGCCGTCACCAGCTTCACCCGCGGCCCGACGGTCACCCGGTACGAGATCGAACTCGGCAACGCGGTCAAGGTCGAGAAGATCACCGCGCTGACGAAGAACCTCGCCTATGCCGTCGCCAACGACAACATCCGCATCCTGGCGCCGATCCCCGGCAAGTCCATGGTCGGCGTCGAGGTGCCCAACACCGACCGCGAGACCGTCAGCCTCGGCGACGTCATGCGCTCGCAGGTGGCCAAGGCCGACCCCCACCCGATGATGGTCGGGCTGGGCAAGGACATCGAGGGCGGCTTCGTCTGCGCCAACCTGGCGAAGATGCCGCACCTGCTGGTCGCCGGCGCGACCGGTGCCGGTAAGTCCAGCTGCATCAACTCGCTGCTGACCTCGCTGCTGCTGCGGGCCACCCCGGACCAGCTGCGGATGATCCTGGTCGACCCGAAGATGGTCGAGCTCACGCCCTACGACGGCATCCCGCACCTGATCACGCCGATCATCACCGACCCCAAGAAGGCCGCCACCGCGCTGGCCTGGCTGGTCGAGGAGATGGAGCAGCGCTACCAGGACATGCGGGCCACCGGCGTGCGGCACATCGACGACTTCAACAAGAAGGTCGAGCGCGGCGAGATCACCGCCCCGCCGGGCAGCGAGCGCGTCTACCAGCCCTACCCGTACATCCTCACCATCGTCGACGAGCTCGCCGACCTGATGATGGTCGCCCCGCGGGACGTCGAGGAGTCGATCGTCCGGATCACCCAGAAGGCCCGCGCCGCCGGCATCCACCTGGTGCTCGCGACGCAGCGCCCCTCGGTCGACGTCGTCACCGGCCTGATCAAGGCCAACGTGCCCTCGCGGCTGGCGTTCTCCACCTCCAGCCTCACCGACAGCCGGGTCATCCTCGACCAGCCGGGCGCGGAGAAGCTCATCGGCATGGGTGACGCGCTGTTCCTGCCGATCGGCGCGGGCAAGCCGATGCGCGTGCAGGGCGCCTACGTCTCCGACACCGAGATCGAGGCGGTCGTCGAGTTCACCAAGCGGCAGGCCGAGCCCGAGTACCGGGAAGAGGTCTTCACCGCGGCGGCCGGTGAGAAGAAGGAGATCGACGAGGACATCGGTGGCGACCTCGAGCTCCTGGTGCAGGGGGTGGAGCTCGTGGTGACCAGCCAGTTCGGCTCCACCTCGATGCTCCAGCGCAAGCTGCGGGTCGGGTTCGCCAAGGCGGGCCGGCTGATGGACCTGATGGAGAGCCGGGGCATCGTCGGCCCCTCGGAGGGCTCCAAGGCCCGCGACGTGCTGATCAAGCCCGACGAGCTCGAGAGCGTGCTCTTCACCCTCCGCGGCGGCGAAGGCTGATCACGCTGGCGGCCGCGGCAGGGGGCGAGGTCGTCGCCGGGCTCACCCTCCGCGGCGGCGAAGGCTGATCACGCTGGCGGCCGCGGCAGGGGGCGAGGTCGTCGCCGGGCTCACCCTCCGCGGCGGCGAGTAGAAGGCCCCAGTGCCCCACGCCTCGCAGGCTCGGCGCGGGCCCGTGCAGCGGGGCCGGCGGCGGCTGACCCTCCACCCGGCGGCGGGGAGGGGGATCGGCCGAGCGACGCCTACGATGGTCGGGTGCCAGCTCTGCCCCGCTCCGTTCCCGCCCCTGCCCCGACCGATCGTCGGAGCGGTGGCCAGCCGGGGGAGCCGCCGGCCGACGGCGCCGCGCCGCGCCGGGTGGCGGTGGTCACCCTGGGCTGCGCGCGCAACGAGGTCGACTCCGAGGAGCTCGCCGGGCGGCTGGCCGGTGAGGGCTACCAGCTGGTCGAGGACGCCGACGACGCCGACGCCGTGCTGGTCAACACCTGCGGCTTCATCGAGAGCGCGAAGAAGGACTCCCTCGACGCGATCCTGGAGGCCACCGACTCCGGTGCCGAGGTGATCGCCGTCGGCTGCATGGCCGAGCGGTACGGCAACGAGCTCGCCGGCGCCCTGCCCGAGGCGACCGTGCTCGGGTTCGACGACTACGCCGCGATCGGCGACCGGCTCGACGACGTGCTCTCCGGCCGGCCGCTCGTGCCGCACTCGCCGCGCGACCGTCGCACGCTGCTGCCGATCAGCCCCGTCGAGCGGACCGCGGTGGTGGCGTCGGGCCGGTCCGGCGATGGCGCGGTCCCGGCGCTGCCCGGCCACGACTGGCTGCGCCGGCGTCGGCTGGCCAGCGGCCCGTCCGCGGCGCTGAAGATCGCCTCCGGCTGCGACCGGCGCTGCGCCTTCTGCGCCATCCCGACCTTCCGCGGCGCGTTCGTCTCCCGCCCGATGGCCGAGGTGCTGGGCGAGGCCCAGTGGCTGGCCTCCGAGGGCGTCACCGAGATCGTCCTGGTCAGCGAGAACTCCACCTCCTACGGCAAGGACACCGGCGACCTGCGCTCGCTGGAGAAGCTGCTGCCGCAGCTGGCGGCGGTGCCCGGCATCGTCCGGGTGCGGGTCGCCTACCTGCAGCCGGCCGAGCTGCGCCCGGGGCTGCTGGAGGTCATCGCCGGCACGCCCGGGGTCGCGCCCTACTTCGACCTGTCCTTCCAGCACTCCTCGCCGACGCTGCTGCGCCGGATGCGCCGATTCGGCGGCACCGACGACTTCCTCGCGGTGCTGGCAAGGGCCCGGTCCCTCGCCCCGGAGGCCGGCTTCCGCACCAACGTCATCCTCGGCTTCCCCGGGGAGACCGAGGCCGACGTCGCCGAGCTGGAGCGCTTCCTCGTCGAGGGCCGGCTGGACGCCGTCGGCGTCTTCGGCTACTCCGACGAGGAGGGCACCGAGGGCGAACGGCTGGACGGGAAGCTGGACCAGGCCGAGATCGACGCCCGCGTCCGGCGCATCACCGACCTGGTGGAGGAGCTCACCGCCCAGCGGGCGGAGGACCGGATCGGGTCGACCGTCGAGGTGCTGCTCACCGAGGACCTCTCCGCCACCGACGGCGCCGGGGTCTGGTCCGGCCACGCCGCCCACCAGGACCCGGACGCCGACGGCACGACGACCCTCTCCGGGGTGCCGGCCGGCGCCGTCGCCGGGCAGCTGGTGCGGGCCGAAGTGGTCGACACCGAGGGCATCGACCTGATCGCCGTCGCGGTGGCGCCGGTGCTCGCCGCGGCCACCTCGACGCTCACCGCGGCCGGGGCCTGAACTCGTGAGCGCGGCGGTGCCCGAGGGTGGGGCCGACCCGGCCGCCACACCCCCGCAGTCCACGCGGCTGGTGAACCTGCCCAACGCGCTGACCGTGCTGCGGCTGCTCATGGTGCCGCTGCTGGCCCTGCTGCTGCTCACCGACGGCGGCATGGACGGCGACCGCCGGATCTGGGCCACGGTCTTCTTCGTGCTGGCGATCATCACCGACTGGTACGACGGGATGATCGCCCGCCGCACCAACCAGGTCACCGAGTTCGGCAAGCTCGCCGACCCGATCGCGGACAAGGCGCTGACCGGCACGGCGCTGCTGGGGTTGTCCATCCTGGGGCTGCTGCCCTGGTGGGTGACGGTGGTGATCCTGTTCCGCGAGCTCGGGGTCACCGTGCTGCGCTTCTGGGTCATCCGGCACGGGGTCATCGCGGCCAGCCGCGGCGGCAAGGCCAAGACGGTGCTGCAGTCGTTGGCGATCGGGCTGTACATGCTGCCGCTGACCGGGGTGCTGGCGTCGGCCCGCTGGTGGGTGATGGCGGCCGCGCTGGTGCTCACGGTGATCACCGGGATCGACTACGTCTACCGGGCGCTGACCCTGCGCCGTACCAGCGCCCGGGCGATGCGCGAGGCGACCGATCGGCGCAGCGGCGGCACCACCCCCGGCGACCCCGGTCGCCGGGACAACGCGGCGTGAGCGGCCCGCGCGCCGAGGGCGCCGTGGCCCGATTGCACGCTGCCCTGCTGGCCCGCGGGGAGACCGTGGCGGCCGCCGAGTCGCTGACCGCCGGGCTGTTCTGCGCCACGCTGGCGGCCGTGCCGGGGGCCAGCGGCACGCTGCGCGGCGGCGCCGTCGTCTACGCCACCGACCTGAAGACGACGCTGGCCGGGGTGCCCACGGACCTGCTGGCCGCCGCCGGTCCGGTCAGCGAGCCCACCGCCGCCGCGCTCGCCGAGGGCATCCGGGAACGCTGCGCGGCCACCTGGGGCGTGGGGCTCACCGGCGTGGCCGGCCCCGACCCGGTCGACGGCCACGGCCCCGGGCGGGTCTACGTGGGGATCAGCGACGGCGCGCGGACCGAGGTGCACCAGCTCGACCTGCCCGGCGACCGGGCGGCGGTGCGGGCGGGCGCGGTCGCCGCAGCGGCGCAGCGGCTGCTGGCACGCCTCGACCCCGGGAAGCCGGACGGTGGTCGGGGCGTTACGCCAGGAGCGGACGGAGCCCGACCCGGCGCGTGAGGGTGGGCCGGTCCGCGTACCGTGGGCGCACGGCGTCCCTCCGGCCCGGCCGGTCGACGCCGCAGCTGCTCGTTGCGACTGCTCGAGATGAGTGGACAGGAGACGGCCATGACGCTGCTGCGCACCCAGCTCGGCACCACCCTGCGGGGACACCGGCTGCGGCAGCGGCGCACGCTGCGGGACGTGTCCGGCGCTGCCCGGGTGAGCCTCGGCTACCTCTCGGAGGTCGAGCGCGGGCAGAAGGAGGCGTCCTCGGAGCTGCTGGCCTCCATCTGCGACGCCCTGGACGTCGAGCTGGCCGACCTCCTCGCCGAGGTGAGCCTGGAGATGCGGCTGGCCGAGCCTGCGCGGCGCACGGTCCGTCCGGTGGCCCTCCCGGTCCCCGGCGCCGGAGCCGAGGAGGCCGCGGGCGACGAGGCGGCGCAGCCGGCCGAGCAGGCGGGAGCCGCTGGCGACGCCCCGGTCGCCGAGCCCGCCCTGGCCCTGGTCGGCGGCGGGCAGCCGGCCCGCGCCGCCCGCGCCTCGGGCGCGGTCTCCCTCGCCGCCTGACGAAGGACCCCGCTGCCCCCGCGCTTCGCAGGCTCAGCGCGGGTCCCTGCAGCGGGGCCGCAGACCACCTGGACGTGGGCGCCCCCGACCGTCCAGGAGGCAGGACCGGTCACCGCGGCGGTGCGACACGAACTGCGCTCGACGTCCACCTCCTTGACCCAGTGCGACCGGGAGGGCACAAAGTGTCCATGTCTTCCCCGGGATCCCGTTCTCCGCAGTCGTCGTCCGCCGCGTCGCCGGCGCCCCACGCGGGTCGCGGTGCGGCCACCGTGCTGGAGGCCGACGCTGCCGAGGCCGCTGCCGCCGAGGCGGCCGTCTCCGGCGGGCAGCACCTGACCACCCCGGTGCCGGTGGGCGCCGGCCGGATCCAGCCACCGGTCCCCGGCCACCACCTGACCGCGCCGGTGCCCGCGCTCGCCGTCGCCGTCCCGGCCCCCCGCCCGACGGCGCCCGCCGCCGCCCGGGACCCCCGCCGGGCGCCGATCCGCACCGGGTCCGCGATGAGCCGCACCCGGCGTGGCCTGCTCAACGGCGCCCGGATCGCGTTCGCCGAGCGGGGGGTCCGCAAGGCCACCATGCAGCACGTCGCGGCGGCGGCGGGCGTGGCCAAGGCGACGCTGTACAACCACTTCCGCACCAAGGACGACGTCGCCCAGGCGCTGATCGCCTTCGAGCTGGACCGGCTGGCCGCGCTGGCCGGGGAGCTGCCCCTCACCGTCGCCGTCCCGGCGCTGGCCGAGGAGGTCGGTGCGCACCCGGTGCTGCGCCGGCTGGCGGAGGCCGAGCCCGAGACGCTGGTGCAGATGATGGCGCTGGACGCCGGGCGCTGGACCGACGTGGTGCTCACCCTGGCCTCGGCGCTGCGGATCTCCCGGCCGGAGGCCGAGCTGGTCTGCCGGTGGCTGCTCGGCCTGGTGCTGCAGCCCGGTACGCCGGCGGAGCGGGCCGCGCAGGCAGCGGTCATCACCGGCCAGATCCTGGGGTGACGGCCCGGGATCAGGTCAGCTGATCGTGCGTGCTCCTGGCTCACGGTGCGAGGTGAGCCAGGAGCACGTGGCGTGAGCCAGGACGGCGCCCGCGCCCGCTCGCCGCACCATCGGCGTGGCATCGTGACGCCAGACGACGGCGTCCCGCCCGGACCCGGCCGATCCGCCGTCCGCACACCCTCTGGAGGACCTGATGCGGTACCTCTTCCGCCCACCGGCCACCGAGGCCGCCGGGCTGCTGTCCCTGCCCTGGGACCAGCCGCTGGAGGAGTGGGACGACAGCCTGCTGCTCGACGTCCCGCAGCGCGGCATCTCCCGGCACGTCGTCCGGTTCACCGTGGCGGAGGGGCGGGTCTACGCGCTGAAGGAGATCGCCGAGCCGCTGGCCCGCCACGAGTACGCGCTGCTCACCGAGTTCGAGGAGGAAGGGCTCCCGTCGGTGTCGGTGCTGGGCATCTGCGTCGACCGCCCCGACGACCAGGAGGCCATCCTGGTCACCCGGTACCTCGAGTACTCGATGTCCTACCGCTACCTGTTCTCCGGCCCGCGGGCCGCGGACTCGGCCGAGCGGCTGCTGGACACCCTGGTGCAGCTGCTGGTCCGGCTGCACCTGGCCGGCGTCTACTGGGGCGACTGCTCGCTGTCGAACACCCTGTTCCGCCTGGACGCCGGCGCGTACACCGCGTACCTGGTCGACGCCGAGACGGCCGAGCGGCACCCCCGGCTGTCCAACGGCCAGCGCTCCTACGACGTCGAACTGGCCCGCGAGCGGGTGGGCGCCGAGCTGATGGACCTGCAGGCCGGGGAGCTGCTGCCGGAGGAGATCGACCCGCTGGAGGTCGCCAACAGCCTCCCCGACCGGTACGAGGCGCTGTGGGACGAGGTGACCCGGGAGGAGGTCTTCCGGCTCGACGAGTCGGCCATCCGGGTTGCCGAGCGGCTGGCCCGGATCAACGAGCTGGGCTTCGACGTCGGTGAGATCGAGCTGGTCACCTCCGCGGACGGCGCCCGGCTGCGGGTGGAGACCCGCGTCGCCGAGCCGGGGGAGAACCGCCGCGAGCTGTTCCGGCTCACCGGCCTGGAGGTGCAGGAGAACCAGGCCCGGCGGCTGCTCAACGACGTCCGCTCCTACCGCGCCTACCTCGAGCAGCGGGCCGGCGAGCCGGTGCCGGAGACGGTCGCGGGTCACCGCTGGCTGGCGGAGGTGTACCAGCCCGTCATCAACGCGATCCCCGAGGAGCTGGCCGGCCGGCTGGCGCCGGCGGAGGTCTTCCACGAGGTGCTGGAGCACCGCTGGTTCCTCTCCGAGCGGGCCGGCTTCGACGTCGGCACCTGGACGGCGGCGCGTTCCTACGTGCAGCACGAGCTGCCCCGCACCCCGGCGGTGCTGACCACGCCGTCGGTGATGGCGCACCGTTCGGCGGTCGCGAGCGAGATGGTCACCGAGGGGTCTCCGTCCGTTTGACAGTCTTTGTGGGCTGGGCCACTCTCCGAGATCCACGGCGATCATCGGATCGCCCCGGCGCCAACGGAGGCGGTGGACGGTGGGCGATGTCCACGAAGTCGGTCCCGACGGAGAACGGGCCGGTCCGGCCCGGTCGGCGCCCCGGAGGGCGCTGAGGCGGGGGCTGGGTGGGGCGGCCGCGGTGGTGGTGCTGAGCTTGGCTCTGGCTGCCTGCGGCGGCGACGGGGGCGGCGCCCCCACGCTGACCTGGTACACCAACCCGGACTCGGGAGGGCAGGCGGAGATCGCCGCTCGGTGCACCGAGGCGGCCGGGGGCCGCTACCGGATCGAGACCGCACAGCTGCCGCGCGAGGCGTCCCAGCAGCGGGAGCAGCTGATCCGGCGGCTCGCGGCGAACGACTCCTCGATCGACATCATGAGCCTGGACCCGCCGTTCATCCCCGAGTTCGCCGAGGCCGGGTTCCTGGCCGAGGTGCCCGAGGACGTCGCCGGGCGGGTGACCGAGGACGTGGTGGAGAGCGCGATCGAGGGCTCGACCTGGAACGACGAGCTGGTCGCGGTCCCGTTCTGGGCGAACACCCAGATCCTCTGGTACCGCGAGTCGGTCGCCGAGGCCGCCGGGCTGGACATGACCCAGCCGGTCACCTGGGACCAGATCGTCCAGGCCGCGCAGGAGCAGGGCGTCCAGGTGGGCGTGCAGGGCATCCGGGCCGAGGCGCTGACCGTGTGGTTCAACGCCCTGATCGAGTCCGCGGGTGGCTCGATCATCGCGGACAACTCGACCGACCCGTCGGAGATCGTGCTGGGCCTGGACTCCGAGGCGGGGGTGCGGGCCACCGAGGTGATGCGGATGATCGCCACCAGCGGAACGGCCGGCCCGGCGCTGTCGACGGCGAACGAGGACTCCACCGCGACCGCCTTCGAGGGCCCCGAGGGCGGGTTCAACGTCAACTACCCGTTCCTGTGGCCGCGTGCGCTGGGCGCCGTGGAGGCCGGGACGATGGACCCCTCGGTGCCCGAGGACTACGGCTGGGCGCTCTACCCGCAGGTCGACGAGGGCACCCCGAGCGCGCCCCCGTACGGCGGGATCAACCTCGGGGTCGGCGCCTTCAGCGAGCACCCCGACCTCGCCTACGAGGCGACCGAGTGCATCACCTCGACGGAGAACCAGTCGTACTACTTCGTCACCAACGGCAACCCGGCCTCGGACACCACGGTCTACGACGACCCGGCGGTGCTGGAGGAGTTCCCGATGGCCCCGGTCATCCGTGACTCGCTGGAGCAGGCGGCGCCGCGGCCGCAGACGCCCTACTACAGCGAGGTGTCCGGCGGCATCCAGCGGTCGTACCACCCGCCGTCGTCGGTCGACCCCCAGCGGACGCCTGAGGCAGCGACCGAGCTCATCACCGCCGTTCTGCGGAAGGAGCAACTGCTGTGACCCAGACAACGCTCCCGCCGGTCAAGAAGACCGCGCCGGTCTCCGCGCCGGAGGGCACGACCAGCGACCGCAGTCGCGGTGAACGCCGGCTGGGCTGGCTGCTGGCCGGCCCGGCACTGGTGGTCATGCTGCTGGTGACCGCCTACCCGATCGCGCAGGCGTTCTACGAGTCGCTGTTCGACTACCGGCTCACCGACCCGGACAACCGGTCCTTCACCGGGTTCTCCAACTACGCCGTCATCCTCAGCGACTGGCTGTGGTGGCGGGCCATCCTGGTGACGCTGTTCATCACCGTGGTCACCGTCGCCGTCGAGCTGGTCCTGGGCTTCGCGTTGGCCCTGGTGATGGCCAAGGCGCTGAAGGCCATCCGCCCGGTGCTGCGCGCGGCGATCCTCATCCCCTACGCGGTGATCACGGTCGTGTCCGCGTTCGCGTGGCAGTTCGCCTTCGACATCCAGACCGGCTTCATCAACAGCTGGTTCGGCTGGATCCCGGGGATCGGTGGCGACACGGACTGGTTCGGGGGCACCTGGAGCTCGCTGTTCGTCATCTGCCTGGCCGAGATCTGGAAGACCACGCCGTTCATCTCGCTGCTGCTGCTGGCCGGGCTCGCGCAGGTGCCGGAGGTGCTGCAGGAGGCGGCCAAGGTCGACGGCGCCAGCTGGTGGCAGCGCATGCGCCGGGTCACGCTGCCCAACATGAAGGCCGCGATCATGGTGGCCCTGCTGTTCCGCACCCTGGACGCCTTCCGGGTCTTCGACAGCATCTTCATCATGACCAACGGCGCGAACGCCACCGAGTCGGTGTCGTTCCTGGCCTACCGGCAGACCATCTCGCGGCTGGAGATCGGCCTCGGGTCGGCGGTCTCGGTGCTGCTGTTCCTCGCGGTGGTGCTCATCGCGTTCAGCTTCATCAAGGGCTTCAAGGTCGATCTGTCGCAGGCGGGGGGGCGTTGATGTCCACGAAGGAACGCACCTGGTGGATCGTCGCCGGGGTCGGGATCGTCCTCTACTGCCTGGCGCCGATCGCCTGGATCGTCTCGCTGTCGTTCAAGGCGCCCAGCGACCTGGCCAACGAGTCGTTCTTCCCGAGCACCCCGACGACGGAGAACTACTCGCTGATCCTCACCGGCGATGCCAGCGACCTGTTCCTGCCGGCGCTGCGGAACTCGTTCGGGATCTGCCTGATCGCGACGTTCATCTCCTGCATCCTGGCGATGTTCGCCGCCTACGCGATCGCCCGGCTGGACTTCCCGGGCAAGAAGTTCATCCTCGGCACCGCCCTGGCGGTGGCGATCTTCCCGGTCATCTCCATCGTCACGCCGCTGTTCAACCTCTGGCGGAACATCGGCCTGTACGACACCTGGCCGGGGCTGATCATCCCGTACCTGTCGCTCACCCTGCCGATCTCCATCTGGACGATGTCGGCGTTCTTCCGGGAGATCCCCTGGGAGATGGAGCAGGCCGCGCAGGTCGACGGCGCGACGAGCTGGCAGGCGTTCCGCAAGGTGATCGTCCCGCTGGCCGCACCCGGCGTCTTCACCACGGCGATCATCGCCTTCTTCATCGCCTGGAACGACTTCGTCTACGGCATCTCGCTGACCTCCACCGAGGCGGCCCGGCCGGTGCCCGCGGCGCTGGGCCTGTTCTCCGGCGCCTCGCAGTTCGAGGACCCGACCGGGGCCATCGCCGCGGCGGCGGTGATCGTCACCATCCCGGTCGTCGTCCTGGTGCTGCTGTTCCAGCGGCGCATCGTCGCCGGCCTCACCAACGGCGCCGTCAAGGGCTGATCCCTCCGCGCAGCCCCCGGACCAGCGCGCCCACCCACCGAACTGCACGTACGCCCACGAAGGGGACGGACACCGATGGCATCCATCGAGATGAACCACATCGTCAAGAAGTACGGCGACGGTTTCCCGGCGGTGAACGACGTCAGCCTGGAGATCGCCGACGGCGAGTTCATGATCCTGGTCGGGCCCTCCGGCTGCGGTAAGTCGACGTTGCTGCGGATGATCGTCGGGCTGGAGGACATCACCAGCGGCGACATGCTCATCGGCGGCAAGCGGGTCAACGACCTCGCGCCGCGGGAGCGCAACCTGTCGATGGTCTTCCAGAACTACGCGCTCTACCCGCACCTCACGGTGTTCGAGAACATCGCCTTCCCGCTCCGGCTGTCCAAGGTCGACGACGCCGAGGTGCAGCGCCGGGTCAACGAGGCAGCCGACGTCCTCGAGCTGCACGAGCACCTCGAGCGCAAGCCGGCGAACCTCTCCGGTGGTCAGCGCCAGCGGGTGGCGATGGGGCGCGCCATCGTCCGCCAGGCGGAGGCGTTCCTCTTCGACGAGCCGCTGTCCAACCTCGACGCCAAGCTGCGCGGCCAGATGCGCACCGAGATCAGCCGGCTGCAGCGCCGGCTGGGCATCACCACGGTCTACGTCACCCACGACCAGACCGAGGCGATGACGCTCGGCGACCGGGTCTGCGTCCTGCGCAAGGGCAAGATCCAGCAGGTCGCCTCCCCCCGGGAGCTCTACGAGCAGCCGGTGAACCTCTTCGTCGCCGGGTTCATCGGTTCCCCGCCGATGAACTTCCTGCCCGCCACCCTGGAGGACCGCACGCTGACCACGCCGTTCGGGACGATCGAGCTCGACGAGCGTCGCGCCGCGGCGGTCGCCGGGCGGGACGTCCTGCTGGTGGGCATCCGTCCGGAGTACTTCGAGGACGCGTCGCTGGTCGACGAGGCCAAGCGGCCGCTCGGCTCGGTCTTCACCGCCCGGGTGGACGTCACCGAGTGGCTCGGCGACTCGCAGTTCGCCTACATCCCCTACGAGGCACCCGAGGAGATCCGCGCCCAGCTGCGCGACCTGTCCCGGGAGCTGGACGCCGAGGAGCTGCGCACCCAGGCGATCGTCTCCATCGACGCGACCAGCCGGATCCGGGAGGGGCGGGACGCCGAGTTCTGGCTGGACAGCCGCAAGGTGCACGTCTTCGACCCGGCGTCGGGGGAGAACCTCACCCGCGACGCCGAGGCCGGCGCCGAGCTGACCCGCATGGCCGCCCAGGACCGCGAGGAGCAGGTCGCCGACGCCCAGGGGTCGATCAGCGAGCGCAGCGACAGCGCAGCCTGACGCCGCACCGGGGCGCCGGTTCCCCGGATGGGGGACCGGCACTCCGGTGCGGCATGCTGCCCCCCGCAGCGTTTGTCCGGACCCGGTGGTGCACACCTGTGTCCTGACAGACCTCGGTCGACCCAGGAGGCAGCATTGGACATCACCGCGACCGACGAGTGGGGCGCGCTCGCCGCCCACCACGCCGCGATCGAGGGCACCACCCTGCGGCAGCTGTTCGCCGACGACCCGGACCGTGGCCATCGCCTCACCGGCACCGCCGGCGACCTGCACGTCGACTGGTCCAAGCACCGGGTCACCGACGAGACGGTCCGGCTGCTCGTCGCGCTGGCCGAGCGGGCCGGCCTGCCCGAGCGGATCGAGGCGATGTTCCGCGGTGAGCACATCAACACCACCGAGGACCGCGCCGTCCTGCACGTCGCGCTGCGCGCCCCCGCCGACCAGCAGCTGGTCGTCGACGGGCAGGACGTGACCGCCGACGTGCACGAGGTGCTGGCGAAGATGCGCGGCTTCGCCGACCGGGTGCGGTCGGGGGAGTGGACCGGCCACACCGGGCAGCGGATCCGCGCCGTGGTCAACGTCGGCATCGGCGGCTCCGACCTCGGCCCGGCGATGGCCTACACGGCGCTGGCCGACTACAGCGACCGGGACATCACCGCCCGTTTCGTGTCCAACATCGACCCGACCGACTTCGCCGAGAAGACCCGCGACCTCGATCCGGCGACCACGCTGTTCGTGGTCTGCTCCAAGACCTTCACCACGCTGGAGACGCTGACCAACGCGAAGGTGGCGCGGGCCTGGCTGCTCGACTCCGGCGCCGACGAGTCCGCGGTGGCCAAGCACTTCGTCGCCGTCTCCACCAACGCCGACGCCGTCGCCGAGTTCGGCATCGACACCGACAACATGTTCGGCTTCTGGGACTGGGTGGGCGGCCGGTACTCCTTCACCTCCGCCGTCGGCCTGGCGCTGATGGTCGCCATCGGCCCGGACGCCTACGACGAGATGCTCGCCGGCTTCCACGCCGTGGACGAGCACTTCCGCCGCACGCCGCTGGGGGAGAACCTGCCGGTGCTGCAGGGCCTGCTCAACGTCTGGTACACGAACTTCTTCGGCGCCCAGACCCACGCCGTGCTGCCCTACAGCCAGTACCTGTCCCGGCTGCCGGCCTACCTGCAGCAGCTGACCATGGAGAGCAACGGCAAGTCGGTCCGCTGGGACGGCGAGCCGGTCACCACCACCACCGGCGAGGTCTACTGGGGCGAGCCGGGCACCAACGGCCAGCACGCGTTCCACCAGCTGCTGCACCAGGGCACCTCGCTGGTCCCGGCGGACTTCATCGGCTTCGGCGAGCCCAACCACGACATCGCGGACATGCACGACCTGCTGATGGCGAACATGTTCGCGCAGAGCGCCGTGCTCGCGTTCGGGCGCACCGCCGAGGAGGTCGCCGCCGACGGCACCGCCGCCGACGTCGTCCCGCACAAGGTGATGCCGGGCAACCGGCCGTCGACGACGATCCTGGCGCCGAAGCTCACCCCTGCGACGCTGGGGCAGCTGGTGGCCTTCTACGAGCACACCGTCTTCACCGAGGGCGTCATCTGGCAGATCGACTCCTTCGACCAGTGGGGCGTGGAGCTGGGCAAGGTGATGGCCCGCGAGCTCGCCCCGGCGCTGACCAGCGAAGGCGCTCCGGAGATCGACCAGGACGACTCGACGGTGGCGCTGGTCGAGCACTACCGGAGGCTGCGCAACCGCCCGGTCTGAAGAAGCACCCCGCTGCCCCCCCCACGCCCCCCACGCCTCGCACGCTCGGCGCGGGACCCTGCAGCGGGGCCGGTCCGGGCTCATCTCTGCGATGAGCCCGGACCAGGTGGCACGACGCCCGGGGGCCTGCGGTGGCTGACCTCCGCGACCGACTGGGACGATGATCGACGACGACGTCGCCCGTGCCGCACCATCCGCCGCCCGGTGGACCGGTGCGCCGGACAGGAGGAACCATGCCCAACCCGTTCGTGAAGTTGTGGAAGTACCTGACGGCGTCGGCCAACCAGCAGATCGACCAGCGTGCAGACCCCAAGGTCCAGATCGCCCAGGCCATCGAGGCGGAGCAGCAGCGGCACCAGGCGCTGGCCAACCAGGCCGCGGCTGTCCTGGGCAACCAGCGTCAGCTGGAGATGCGCCTGAACCGGCAGCTGAGCGAGGTCGAGCAGATGCAGGCCTCCGCCCGGCAGGCGCTCGTCCTGGCCGACCAGTCCCGCGCTGCCGGTGACGCTGCCAAGGCCGCCGAGTACGAGCAGGCGGCGCAGGCGTTCGCCACCCAGCTGGTCAGCGCCGAGCAGGCGATGGAGGACCTCAAGCGCAGCCACGACGAGGCGCTCCAGGCCGCCGAGCAGGCCAAGGGTGCCGTGGAGACCAGCCGCATGCGGCTGCAGACCACCCTCGCCGAGCGCACCAAGCTGCTGTCCCAGCTGGAGCAGGCGAAGATGCAGGAGCGGGTCTCGGACTCGCTGCGGCAGGTCAACGAGCTGTCCGCGCCGGGCAACACCCCGAGCCTCGGCGAGGTCCGGGACAAGATCGAGGCCCGCTACGCCAATGCGCTCGGTCAGGCGGAGCTGGCGCAGGACTCCGTCGAGGGCCGGATGCTCGACGTGCAGAAGGCGACGCTGGACGTCGCCGGCTCCTCCCGGCTCGCCGAGATCCGTGCCTCGATGGGCGGGCAGCAGGCCGTGGGGGGCGGCGGCCAGCAGGCGGTCACCGGCGGTGAGCAGGCCGCGGCCATCGAGCAGGGCACCGGTGCCGTGCCCGCCGCGGAGCAGCAGCCGGCCGCCCAGCCGGCCGAGCGGCCCGAGCAGTAGAAGGGCCACCCTCCTCCCCACGCCTGGCAGGCTCGGCGCGGGGCCCTGGAGGGCGGCCGGGAACGGAGCCCCGTCGTCCACGTGGACGACGGGGCTCCGTCGTTCAGCGGCCGGCCAGCGTCGGCGGGTGGTCGCGCTCGCCGGTGCGGGCGGCCGGGGCGATGGGGCTGCGCGCGGCCTGGCAGCGGGGGCACCACCAGGTCACCCGCTCCTGGGTGTCGGGCCCCTGGTCGCCCAGCAGGATGGTGGTGCCGCAGCGCCGGCAGGGGCGGCCCTTGCGGCCGGCGACCCAGTGGACCTCGCCGCGCCGGGTGCTGCCGGTGGTGCTCTGCTCGGGGTGGTGCTTGTTGGCCTGCATCAACGTGCGGGCCCGGGTGACCAGGCCGGCCAGGTCCGGGACGTCGGCCACGCGCGTCCACGGGTGCACCCCGGCGAGGAACAGCGACTCGACCTTGTAGAGGTTGCCGATCCCGGCCAGGTTGCGCTGGTCGAGCAGGGCGACGCCGATCTGCTCGTCGGGGTGGCTGCGCAGCCTGCGCACCGCCTCGTCGAGGTCCCAGTCCGGCCCGAGGACGTCGGGGCCCAGGTGGCCCACCAGCTGCGCCTCGTCGGCGGTGGGCACCAGCGTCATGTCGTGCAGCCGGTAGCCCACGCACTCCCACTCGTCGGTGGTGAGCACCGCCCGGACGGCGAACGCCGGACCTCCGCGCCACGTCGCGCCGGGCCGGTAGACGTGCCAGCTGCCGTCCATCCGGTAGTGGGTGCGCAGCGTGCGACCGTCCGCGAAGCGGATCAGCATGTGCTTGCCGCGCGGCACCACCTCGGTGACGGTGGCCCCGGTCAGGTCGACGCTGGCGAGCTGCGGCACCCGCAGCTCGCCACGGCGAAGCGTGGCCCCGGCCAGCGCGGTGTTCATCCGCTGGCTGGCCAGCCAGACGGTGTCTCCCTCGGGCACCTGTCCATGATCCCCCGACGTCGCTCGGATCCGCCCGGTCAGCGCAGCCCGGGTCCTCCCGGCCCGGCGGACCCCAGCGGGCCTCAGCGGTGGACGACGACCTTGCCGATGGTTCGCCCGGTCTCCAGCAGGCGGTGCGCCTCCCGCAGACCGGCGGCGCTGAAGTCGTCGATCGTCGTGGTCAGTGTGCTGCGGACGGCGCCGGCGTCGACGAGGGCGGCGGTCTCTGCCAGGATCCGGCCCTGCTCAGCCAGGTCGGGCGTGCCGTACATGGACCGGGTGAACATGAGTTCCCAGCGCCAGCTGATGCTCTTGGACTTCAGCGGCAGCAGGTCCAGGCCCACCGGGTCGTCGATGGCGACGATGTCGCCGAACGGCTTGACGACGGCGGCGAACGCCTCGACGTTGCCGGCCGAGTGCGGCGTGAACAGGTGGTCCACGCCGTCCGGGGCGACCGCGAGCACCGAGGTGACCAGCTGGGTGTGGTCGACGACCTCGTCCGCGCCCAGCCCGATCACCCAGTCGCGCGACTCGGGCCGGGCGGCACCGGCGAGCACGCGCACCGAGGTCAGCTGCTTGGCCAGCTGGACCAGGACCGAGCCGACCCCGCCGGCCGCGCCCAGCACCACGAGGTCGCCGGTGGAGGAGGAGTCCAGGCCGAAGCGGTCGACCAGTGACTCCCAGGCGGTGATCGTGGTGAGCGGGAGCGCCGCGGCCTCCGGGAAGCTGAGCGACGCCGGCGTGCGGGCGACGATCCGCTCGTCGACGGCCTGCAGCTCGGCGTTGGAGCCGGGGCGGGTGATGTCGCCGGCGTACCAGACCGCGTCGCCGACGGTCAGCGTCTGCACCTCGCTGCCGACGGCCTCGACGACGCCGGCGGCGTCGTAGCCGAGGACCTTGGGGGTCTGCTGCGGGTCCAGGCCGGCGCGGACCTTGACGTCGACCGGGTTGACCGAGACGGCGTGCACCCGGACGAGCACGTCGCGGGGGCGCAGGTCGGGAACGGGTAGCTCGACGTCGATCAGGGACTCGGGGTCGGAGATCGGCAGCCCGCGGAGGGCGCCGACGGCGCGCATGGTGGTCATGCCCGCTGAGAACCCGGGCCGGGGCGTGCGCATGCCCGGTCACGCGCCAGCAGCGGCCGACGGACCAGTGGGTCACCCGTCGGGGTGGCCTGCTGTGAGTGGGCCGACAGGCGGGAAGAGCCGACGGTCCGTCGGCGCTGGGCCTACCGTGGACGTGACCTCGCGACTGCGGCACCTGCCCGTTCGGCTGACCGGCAACGGTGTCGCCCGGGAACCGGCTCCCGAGCCGGTCACCGTGACGGTGGCCCGGGTGGTGCGACCGGAGCAGCACGACGCGTTCGAACGGTGGGCGGCCGACGTGCAGGAGCTGGTCGCGACCTTCCCGGGGCACCTGGGCTCCTCGCTGCTGCGACCCGGACCGGCCAGTGACGAGTACCACCTGGTCTACCGGTTCGCCGACGACGAGTCGCTCGCCGACTGGGAGCGGTCGCCGCAGCGACGGGAAGCGCTCGACCGCGTGCACCGGCTCGTCGAGGACGAGCGGGTGGCCCGCTCCGTGGGATTGCAGACGTTCTTCGCGGTGCCGCCGCGCCCCGGTCCGGTGTGGCGCAGCTGGCTGCTGACCGTCGCGGTCGTGCTGCTGTTCACCAGCACGTTCCAGCTGCTCGCCGTGCCGTTCGTCGGCGACTGGCCGTGGCCGCTGCGGCTGCTGCTGTCCGCGGTCTACGTCGTGACGGCGCTGCGCGTGCTCATGCCGCGGCTGAGCCGTTGGCTCGCCCCCTGGCTGCAGGGCTCCCGCCGCAGCTGACGCGGCCAGGGCTCCGCCGGACTGGACCGGCACGCGCGAACCCCGTGGCCCGCGACGTGACTGATCGTGGGGCACCGGGGTTCGATGTTCACCCGCGCAGGCGGAGGCCCCGTGGGGTGGCGGCGAAGCCGGCCGCCTGCAGGGCGGCGGAGAGGACGGTGGCCTCGTGCACCGAGGCGCCGTCGGCCTTCTGCACCGTCATCCGGCCCAGGGCCCCGGAGGCGACGGCCCCGGACAGCGCCGTGGCTGCCTCCTTGAGCACCGTCTCCTCGTCGGTCCAGGACAGCAGCGTCTTGCCGCCGCGCTCGACGTAGAGCACCAGCTCACCGTCGACCAGCACCACCAGGGCGCCCGCCTTGCGGCCGGCCCGGTGGCCGCTGCGGCGTGATCCGGTGCCCTCTCCGAGGTCGACGGCGTCCCGGTCGACGGCGTCCCGGTCGACGGCGTCCCGGTCGCCGGTGGGCCGCTCGGGCCAGGGGAGCGCCGCGCCGTAGACGTTGGCCGGGTCGGTCGCGGCGAGCACCACCGGCCCGGCCGGCGCCCGGTCGGGGCTGGCGAAGCTGCGCAACCGGTCGACCGAGCCCGACGTGCCGAACTGCGCCGCGCCGAGGGTCTCGACGAAGTAGCCGCGCCGGGCGCGGCCGTTCTCCTCGAAGGCGCGCAGCACCGGGTAGACCGCGGAGAACCCGCCGACCACCTGCTCGGCCTGCACCGCGCCGCGGGTGAGCACCCCGTGCCGTTCGAGCAGCGCCTCGGCGCGCGCGGTGGTCCGCTTGGTGGCGTTGGACTCCAGTTCCGGCAGCGCCGACCAGCGCCCGGCCATCGCCGGTGGACCGGTGCGGCTGGGCATCGCCGGGCGGCCCACCCGGGTGCGCCCGTACCGGGTGCGGTCCAGCCGGGCGCGGGGTGCGGCCGGCGCCTTGCGGTGCGCGCCGCCGCCGGCCAGTCGGACGCGCAGCGGGGCGAGCGTGTCGTTGGTCAGCGCCCCGCTCCAGACCAGGTCCCACACCACTTCGGCGAGCGCCTGGTCGTCGGTGGACCCGACCCGGTCCGACAGCGACCGGAAGAACAGCGCCTGCCCGCCGGCCAGCTCCTCGAGCACCTGCTGGGCCACTCCACCCTCGACCTGCGCGCCACCGGGCGGCTCGGGCAGCAGCAGCGGGGCGAGGTCGGCCGGCACCAGGGTGACCCACCCGTCGCCACCGGCGAGCCCACCGGCGCCGGCCCAGAGCACCTCGCCGGCGCTGGTCAGCTCGTCGAGCATGGCGGGGGAGTAGTCACGCACCCGTGAGGGCAGCACCAGCGACTCCAGCGCCGACGCCGGCACCAGCGCCCCGGCCAGCTGCTCGACGACGGCCAGGACGCCGTCGACCCCGCGCGTCCGGCCGCCCACCGACTGCCAGGACGGGGTGAACCGGGCCAGGGTGTCGACCGGCACCGGCTCCACCTCCTGACGCAGCTTGGCCAGTGACCGTCGCCGGATCGACCGCAGCACGTCCGCGTCGCACCACTCCTGGCCGACGCCGCCGGGCCGGAACTCGCCGGTCACCAGCCGTCCGGTGCCGACCAGGCGCTGCAGGGTGGCGGTCACGACGGCGACGCCCAGCCCCAGGCGGGTGGCGACGTCGGCCGGCACGAAGGGCCCGTGCGTGCGGGCGTAGCGGCCGACGAGGTCACCGAGGGGATCGGCCACCGGCTCGGTGAACGCCTCGGGCACGCCGACCGGCAGCGCGGTGCCCAGCGCGTCGCGCAGCCGCCCGGCGTCCTCGATCGCCACGTGCCGCTCCTCGCCGGCGATGCGCACCACGATCGCCCGGCGGGAGGCGACCAGCTCGGCCAGCCACTCGGCCGGCACCCCGCGGGACGCGGCCTCGGCGACGGTGTGGGCGCCGTGCCCGCGGAGCAGGTCGCTGGCGCCGTCGACGTCGCGGGGGTGCCGCTCGGCCGGCAGCCGCTGGAGCTCGGCCTCCACCTCGGCCATCGCGTCGGCGTCCAGCAGCTCGCGCAGCTCGGAGCGGCCCAGCAGCTCGGCCAGCAGGCCGGTGTCCAGCGCGAGGGCCTGCGCGCGGCGCTCGGCCAGCGGTGCGTCGCCCTCGTAGATGAACTGCCCGACGTAGCCGAACAGCAGGGACTGGGCGAAGGGCGAGGCGGTCTGGGTCTGCACGTCGACGACCCGCACCCGGCGGGACCGGACGTCGCGCATCAGCTCGACCAGCCCGGGCACGTCGTAGACGTCCTGCAGCACCTCCCGGACCGCCTCGAGGGTGATCGGGAACGAGGAGAACTCGCTGGCCACCGAGAGCAGCTGGGCCGCCCGCTGGCGCTGCTGCCACAGCGGTGTGCGGCGGCGCGGGTCGCGGCGGGGGAGCAGCAGGGCCCGCGCGGCGCACTCGCGGAACCGGCTGGCGAACAGCGCCGAGTTGCCGACCTCGGCGGTCACCTCCCGTTCCACGTCGTCCGGGTCGAGGATCGCCAGGTCGGCCTCGGGTGCCTCGCCGGTGGTGTCGGGCAGCCGCAGCACGATGCCGTCGTCGGAGTGCATCGAGGCGACGTCGACCCCGTAGCGCTCGCGCAGCCGGGCGGCGAGCACCAGCGCCCAGGGGGCGTTGACCTGCGCCCCGAACGGGGAGTGGACGACCAGCCGCCAGTCGCCGAGCTCGTCGCGGAACCGTTCGACCAGCATCGTGCGGTCGTCGGGCAGGTGCCCGGTCGCCTGCTTCTGCTCGGCCAGGTACGCGAGCAGGTTGGCCGCGCCCCACTCGTCGAGACCCGCGGCCCGGGCGCGCTCCGCACCGGCCTCGGGGGTCGCGGAGCCGACCTCGCGCAGGAACGCGCCCAGCGCGCGACCGAGCTCCAGCGGTCGGCCGAGCGTGTCACCGTGCCAGAACGGCATCTTCCCGGGCAGCCCCGGAGCGGGGCTGACCAGCACCCGGTCGTGGGTGATCTCCTCGATCCGCCAGGAGGAGGAGCCCAGCAGGAAGACGTCGCCCACCCGGGACTCGTAGACCATCTCCTCGTCGAGCTCGCCGACCCGCTTGCCCCCGGTCTCACCGGCGCCGGAGACGAGGAAGACCCCGAACAGCCCGCGGTCGGGGATGGTGCCGCCGCTGGTGACCGCCAGCCGCTGGGCGCCGGCCCGGGCGGTGAGGGTGTCGGTGACCCGGTCCCAGGTCAGGCGCGGCCGCAGCTCGGCGAAGGCGTCGGAGGGGTAGCGGCCGGCCAGCATGTCCAGGACCGCGTGCAGCGCGGAGTCGGGCAGCGAGGCGAACGCCGCCGACCGGCGGAGCACCCCGGCCACCTCCTCGACCGTGCGCGGCCGCTCGGACACCATCGCCACGATCTGCTGCGCCAGCACGTCCAGCGGGTTGCGCAGGTAGCGGGTGGACTCGATGGCCCCGGCGCGCATCCGCTCGGCGACGACGGCGCTCTGCACCAGGTCGCCGCGGAACTTGGGGAAGATGACGCCCTCGCTGACCGCGCCGACCTGGTGCCCGGCGCGGCCCACCCGCTGCAACCCCGACGCCACGGTGGGCGGGGACTCGACCTGCACCACCAGGTCGACGGCGCCCATGTCGATGCCCAGCTCCAGCGACGAGGTGGCGACGACGGCGGGCAGCCGGCCCGACTTCAGTGCCTCCTCGGTGACCGCCCGCTGCTCCCGGGAGACCGAGCCGTGGTGCGCGGCGGCGATCGGGCGGACCTCGGGCGGGAGCCCACCACCGGCACCCGCCTGGGCCATCAGCTGCGCCGGGTTCGCCCCGTGCGGCAACGGCTCGCCCGTCGTCCGCTCGTGGTGCAGCTCGTTGAGCCGGCTGGTGAGCCGCTCGGCCAGCCGGCGGGAGTTCGCGAAGACGATGGTGCTGCGGTGGGCCTCGATCAGGTCGAGCACCCGCTCCTCGACCGCCGGCCAGATCGACGTCCGTGGCTGGTTGCCCGCCGCCGAGCCCTCCAGCTCACCGGTGGGCTGCCCCAGCTGGGACATGTCCTCCACCGGGACGACGACCGACAGGTCCCACTGCTTGCTCGCCGGCGGCGCGACCACCTGCACCGGTCGGCCGCCGGCCAGGAAGGTGGAGACCTCCTCGATCGGGCGCACGGTGGCCGACAGCCCGATCCGTTGAGCCGGGCGCTCGAGCAGCTCGTCGAGCCGGTCGAGGGAGACCGCGAGGTGCGCGCCGCGCTTGGTGCCGCAGACGGCGTGCACCTCGTCGAGGATCACCGTCTCGACCCCGCGCAGCGCCTCACGCGCCTGGCTGGTCAGCAGCAGGAACAGCGACTCGGGGGTGGTGATCAGGATGTCCGGCGGCCGGCGGGCGAAGCTGCGCCGCTCGTCGGCCGGGGTGTCACCGGAGCGGACGCCGACGCTGATCTCCGGCCGCGGCAGCCCCAGCCGCGCGGCCGCCTGCCCGATGCCGGTCAGCGGTGCGCGCAGGTTGCGCTCGACGTCGACCGCGAGCGCCTTCAGCGGGGACACGTAGAGCACCCGGCAACGGGCCAGCGGTTCGTCGGGCGGCGGGGTGGCGGCCAGCCGGTCCAGCGACCAGAGGAACGCCGCGAGCGTCTTGCCCGAACCGGTGGGGGCCACCACCAGCGCGTGCTCGCCGCTGCTGATCGCCGACCAGGCGCCCTCCTGGGCCGGTGTCGGGCCGGCGAACGCGCCGGTGAACCACGCCTGGGTGGGCGTGGAGAAGCGCTCGAGGGCGGACACGGCTCCAGTCTCCCCGCGGGTACGACAGTTCGCCGTCCCCCGGCGCGGACGCCCCGTCCGGGAGCTCCCAGCCGGGCCGCCGGGCCTCGACGAGCTGCCGGCGCGAGTGGGAGACCGAGCAGCCGTCCCGGTCCGGCGCGATGGCCGCGCGGGCCGGGGGGTCGACGAGTCGACATGAGGGTTTGTCGACGGACCCGGGCGGGATCACACTGGTGGAACTACGCCGCTGTGGTTCAGGAGGACCGATGGAGCGGGCGCACGTGCAGTCGTCCAGCGTGCGGTCGGTGGGCTACGACCTCGACCACCGGGTGCTGGAGATCGAGTTCGCCGGCGGCGGGGTCTACGACTACCTCGACGTCCCGCCGGAGGAAGCGCTCGCGATGCTGGAGTCGGCCAGCATCGGGCGCTACGTCAACGGGGAGATCAAGCCGCGGTACCGCTGCCGCGTGGTCCACCGGGCGGCCTGAGCCGGAGGTCTCCGCCCCGCGCCGGCCGGAGGCTGCGGCACACTCGCCGCCGTGACCGCGCCGACGACGATCCCGGACCGGGCGGCCGTGCAGCGCCGCACGGTCGCCGTCCTCTCCGGCGCAGTCGCGCTGGGTGGACTCGGGGTGACCGTCGGCATCACCGTCGGTGGCCTGCTCGCCCGGGAGGTCGCCGGCAGCGACGCCGCGGCCGGCCTGGGGCAGACCGCGAGCGTGCTGGGCGCGGCGCTGATCGCCGTGCCGCTGGCCCGGGTCAGCGACCGCGCCGGCCGCCGGGCGGGCCTCGCCCTCGGCTACGCCGTCGCCGTGCTCGGCGCGCTGGTGGTCCTCGCCGCGGCCGCGCTGTCGTCGCTGGCCCTGCTCCTGGCCGGGCTCTTCCTCTTCGGGGCCGCCACGACCAGCGGGCTGCAGGCGCGGTACGCCGCCGCGGACCTGGCCGAGCCCGAGCACCGCGGCCGCGCGCTGTCCCTGGTCGTCTGGGCGACCACGATCGGCTCGGTGCTCGGGCCGAACCTGGCCGGTCCCGGGGACGACCTCGGCCGGGCCCTGGGCCTGCCCGCGCTCGGTGGCGCGTTCGTGCTGCCGGTCGTCGTGTTCGTCGCCGTCGTCCTGGGGGTCCTGGTCCTGCTGCGGCCCGACCCGCTGCTGCTGGCCCGGCGCCTCGCCGCGACCGCGCCCGCCGTCGGGCCTGTGCCCCGGGCCGGCGCGATCGGTGCCCTGCGCGCGGTCTGGGCCACGCCGGACGGGCGGCTCGGGGTCACCGCCGTCGTCGTCGCGCACTCGGTGATGGTCGGCCTGATGGTCATGACCCCGGTGCACATGGGCGCGGGCGGCGAGCACGCCGACGGCACCACGCTCCGGGTGATCGGCCTGGTGATCAGCGTGCACGTGGCCGGGATGTACCTGTTCTCCCCGGTGGTCGGCTGGCTGGCCGACCGGTTCGGCCGTTCGGCGACCGTGGCGCTGGGCGGCGCCCTGCTGCTGCTCGCGGCGCTGGTGGCCGGCACCGCACCGCCGGGAGCGGCCTGGCAGCTGGGCGTCGGGCTGTTCCTGCTGGGGGTGGGCTGGTCGTGCGGTCTGGTGGCCGGCTCGACGCTGGTGACGGAGTCGGTCACCGACGATGTGCGCCCCGCCGCCCAGGGGGCCACCGATCTGCTGATGGGCCTCGGCGCAGCGCTGGCCGGGGCGATCGGGGGGCCGCTGCTGGCGGGCGGGGGCTTCGGGCTGGTCGCGGCGGTCAGCGCCGGGCTCGTCGTCCCGCTGGTCGTGGTGTGGGTGGATCAGCGCCGGTTCCGGTAGCTCCGCCACAGCAGGACCAGCCAGGCGACGAGTGCGCACACGATGGCGATCTCCAGGATCGTGTCCCAGGTCGGGGAACCGGTGCTCGGGACCATGCGCCGAGGGTAGGCCGGACGGCGGCGGTGGGTACCGTGCTCGCTGTGCGCCTGCAGGAGTTCTGGTCCCGGATGGAGCAGCAGTTCGGCTCGATGCGGTCGCAGAGCGTCGCCCGAGACCACTCGTTCGGCCCGCTCGGTGGCCGGACGGCGATCGAGGCGATCGAGGCCGGGGTGCCGGTGCGCACCGTCTGGCTGGAGATCTGCAAGGCCTACGACGTCCCGCCGAAGGACCGCTGAGGACCACCGGCGGGACGCCGTCGGGTCAGCTGCCCAGGACGGTGCGGGCGTACTGCTCCAGGGTCGTCGGGGCCCGGCCGATCAGCCGGTGCAGGTCGGTGCTGCCGGTGTCCAGCGCCCCCTGGGCGATCGCCTGGTCCAGCGCCACGACGAACCCGGCGGTGGCCTCGGGCAGCCCCGCCTCGGTCAGCGTGCGCAGGTGCTCCTCGGGGCCGAGGTCCCGGTAGACGACCTCGTGGCCGGTCTGCGCCGCGACGACCGCGGCGAGGTCGGCGAGGCTGAACGCCTCGTCCCCGCCCAGTTCCAGCACGCCGGTCTCCGGCTGGTCGGCGGTGAGGACGGCGACCGCACCGGCCGCGTAGTCCGCCCGGGTGGCGGCGGCGATGCGCCCGCTGCCGGAGCTGCCGGTCAGCTCCCCGGTGCCGGCCGCCTGCTGGATCTGCTGGTCGTAGTTCTCCAGGTACCAGTTGTTCCGCAGCACGACGGCGGGGATGCCGGCCTCGGCGATGAGCCGCTCGGTGGCGATGTGCTCGGGGGCCAGCGGCAGCGGGGTGTCGTCGGCCCGCGTCGCGCTGGTGTAGACGACCAGCTGCACGCCGGCCGCCTTCGCCGCCTGCAGGACGTTGCCGTGCTGGGCGACGCGCTGCCCCACCTCGCTGCCGGAGACCAGCAGCAGCCGGTCGGTGCCCTGCAGGGCCGCCTCCAGGGCGGCCGGGTCGGCGTAGTCGGCCTGGCGGACCTGCACGCCGCGGTCGGCGAGGTCGGCGGCCTTGGCGGGGGTGCGCACGACGGCGACGACCTCGGTGGCGGGCACGCCCGCGTCGAGGAGGCCGAGGACGACGAGCCGGCCGAGGTGGCCACTGGCTCCGGTGACGGTGATCAAGGGGCCCTCCGAGGGATGGGTGCTGCGCGGCTGGTACTAACCAATAGTTAGTACAGGTCGGTCGCACCGTACACTCGCAGGCGGCACCGGAGGGGAGGGGTTCCGTGGAGCAGACGGTCGAGCAGCTGGTCGCGGACGTCTTCCGGCGTGCCTGCACCTCGCGCGAGGCCCTCGAGCACGTCACCGGGAAGTGGTCGCTGCTGGCGCTCTCGGCACTGGCCGAGTCCCCGCACCGGTTCGGCGAGCTGCGCCGCCGGATCGAGGGGGTCAGCGAGAAGATGCTGGCCCAGAGCCTGCAGACCCTCGAGCGCGACGGGTGGGTGCACCGCGAGGTGCGCTCGTCGATCCCGCCGCACGTGGAGTACCGGCTCACCGACGCCGGGGAGCAGCTGGTGCCGCACCTGCTGGCGCTCATCGAGTTCGTCGAGGGCCGGATGCCGGCCGTGCACGCAGCCCGGGCCGCGGCGGACGAGGCGCGCTCCGCCCGCTGAGCGATGCCGGCCCCGGCCGGTGGGGCGCGTGGGACGGGCGGACGGCGTGTCGCTGGCTTCGAACACCTGTTCGGTCTACCGTGTCCACAGGTCCGGTGCTCGTCCACAGATGACGTCGGCCCGGCGAAACTGTCAGACCCCCGCCCTAGCGTCGGCGACGACCCGCAGACAGCGCACAGCGACACCCGAAGGTGGCCACCATGGCAGCAACCCTGGACCGCGACAAGGCCCTCGACATGGCCCTCGCCCAGATCGACAAGCAGTTCGGCAAGGGCTCGGTCATGCGCCTCGGCGACTCGCCCGAGATCGCCATGAAGGTCATCCCGACCGGCTCGGTCGCCCTCGACATCGCCCTCGGCATCGGCGGTCTGCCCCGCGGCCGGGTCGTCGAGGTGTACGGCCCCGAGGCCTCCGGCAAGACGACGGTCGCCCTGCACGCGGTGGCCAACGCCCAGGCCGCCGGCGGCATCGCGGCCTTCATCGACGCCGAGCACGCGCTCGACCCCGAGTACGCCCGGGCGATCGGTGTCGACACCGACGCGCTGCTGGTCAGCCAGCCCGACACCGGTGAGCAGGCGCTCGAGATCGCCGACATGCTGATCCGCTCCGGCGCGCTCGACGTCATCGTCATCGACTCGGTCGCGGCGCTCGTGCCCCGCGCCGAGATCGAGGGCGAGATGGGTGACAGCCACGTCGGTCTGCAGGCCCGGCTGATGAGCCAGGCGCTGCGGAAGATCACCGGTGCGCTGAACAACTCCGGCACCACCGCGATCTTCATCAACCAGCTGCGCGAGAAGGTCGGCGTGGTCTACGGCTCGCCGGAGGTCACCACCGGTGGCCGGGCGCTGAAGTTCTACGCCTCGGTCCGCCTCGACGTCCGCCGCATCGAGACCCTCAAGCAGGGCACCGAGGCGGTCGGCAGCCGGGTCCGGGTGAAGATCGTCAAGAACAAGGTCGCCGCCCCGTTCAAGCAGGCCGAGCTCGACCTGCTCTGGGGTCACGGCTTCAGCCGCGAGGGCGGCCTCATCGACATGGGCGTGGAGCAGGGCTTCGTCCGCAAGTCCGGCGCTTGGTACACCTACGAGGGCGACCAGCTGGGCCAGGGCAAGGAGAACGCCCGCAACTTCCTGCGCGACAACCCCGACCTCGCCGACGAGATCGAGAAGAAGATCAAGGAGAAGCTCGGCATCGGTGCGCCGCTCGATGCCCCGGTCGAGGCCGCTGTCCCGGCCGACTTCTGATCCCCGCCGTGTCCGAATCGCTGTTCACCAGCGACGGGCCGGCCGAGGAGCGCGCACGGCCGGCCGGCGGGGAGACCCGCCGCGCCGGCCGTCGTCGTTCCGGACGGTCGGCCGGCGGCTGGTCGGGAGGAGATGACCAGGGGGCGCGGCGCCCCCGAGCCGAGCGTCGTCGCTCGGGGGGTGACGACGCTCCGGGGCGCGCGGAGGACGATCTGGGTGACCCGGAGCAGGCTGCCCGCGCGATCTGCCTGCGCGCCCTCACCGGTGCGTCGAGAACCCGCAAGCAGCTCGCCGACCTGCTGGCCAAGCGCGAGATCCCCGACGAGGCGGCCGCGGCGGTGCTCGACCGGTTCACCGAGGTCGGGCTGATCGACGATGCGGCGTTCGCCGCCGCCTGGGTGACCTCACGGCAGTCGGGCCGAGGGCTGGCCCGCCGAGCGCTCGCTGCGGAGCTCCGCGCCAAGGGCGTGGACGACGAGGTGGCCGCTGCGGCGGTCGCCGAGGTCGACCCGCAGGACGAGTGGGACGCCGCGCGCAGGCTGGTCGAGCGGAAGCTGCCGTCGATGCGCCGGTTGGACCGGGTCACCGCCGAGCGCCGGCTGGTCGGCATGCTGGCCCGGAAGGGCTACGGCGGTGGACTGGCCGGCTACGTGGTCCGGGAAGCGCTGGACACGCTCGCCGCCGAACTGCTGGCCGAGGACGAACGGCTCGACGACCTCACGGCCGATGCGGACGACGGGGGCCCGTCCGCCGGCCCTGAGGTGGGGGAGGGGCAGGTGCGTGGGCTCGGCCGTCGCGCCGCCCGGCCGGGCGACGTCTGGGAGGACTCCCTCCCCTGACGCCCGCGGGCGGTTCCCGTCGACGTCGCGGGGCATGTTCCACAGGAGCCCCGCCGGTGGGCCGTCGAACGGAGGTCGTCTGTGGAGTGGGTCCTCGTGCTGCTCGCCGTCGCAGTGGTGGTCGCATCGGTCCTCTACGTGGGGAGCCGCCGGCGCCGCTGGGAGCGGATGTCCGAGCCGGAACATCCGAGCAACGACCCGCCGGGTCGCGGCGCGGGCGCGGAGAACCAGGCGCCCGACACCCGCGGGGCGGTCAACAAGAGCAGCTGGATGCTCGGCGGGGGCGGCTCCGGCGGGTGAGCGGTGCCGCGAACGCCGCCGGGGCCGGTGCGACGTCCAGGACGTCGCACCGGCCCCGCGCAGTCAGACGCTCGCAGTGCGTGCGTGGTGCCCGGATCCGCCCCCTCGCGGAGTCGGACACGACGGGTCAGCGCGGGCGCGGCACGAACGCGCCGGGGGCGCGGTCCAGCCAGGCCGTCACGTCGACCGCGACGCCGTCGGCGGCCTCGTCGTCCGGCACCAGCCAGCGGCGGCTGCGCTGCTGGCCCGAGCTCAGCCACCGCTCGATGGAGGCGTCGAACTCCGACATCGACAGGTACTTGCCCAGGTCCGGGGAGACGACCGGTCCCAGGAAGGTCACGTCGTTCTCCAGGCCGCCGGGGTAGCGCAGCACGACGCGGCAGCGGGAGCGGCGGTGGCGGGCCGGGGGCACCGCCTCGCGGACGATCGCCTCCTCGGCGCCGGCGGCGGCGGCGAAGTTCGCGGCGGACGTCCGGAGCCGGTTCACGAACAGCTGCGAGGTGTGGTCCAGGTCGTAGTCCATGTCGAACCTCGCGGCGAGGGGGGAGGCGGTCACGTCCCAGTTCTCGGCAGCGGGGGACCCCGGTCCTACCGGCGGGAGTTGCCAAGCCGTCGCGTCGACTACGGCGCTGTCTGACCTGTCTGACCAGGCGGCCCCGAATCGGGCGGATCGGACGCGTCAGCCCCGGGCCGGCGGAAGGCCGGCGACGGCGTCCGGCTCTCCGTCGGTGTCCTCGGGGATCCCGGCGGGGCTCCGCGCGGAACGGCCCAGCCGGCGCTCCAGCCGGGTGGCCAGCAGCGACAGCAGGAGGTTCACCACGATGTAGACGGCCACCGCCGCGGCATAGAGCTGCAGCTGGTAGCGGGAGCCGTAGAAGTTGACCAGGTTCGACGCGGACTGCAGCAGCTCGGGGTAGGCGATGATGAACCCGAGCGCGGTGTCCTTCAGCAGCACCACGAGCTGGCTGATGAGCGCCGGCAGCATCCGGCGCACGGCCTGGGGCACCAGGATCGTGGTCATCACGGTGGTCTTCCGCATGCCCAGCGCGTAGGCGGCCTCGCTCTGCCCCCGGTCGATCGACAGGATGCCGGCGCGGAAGATCTCGCTCAGCACGGCCATGTTGTAGAGCGTCAGCCCGAAGACCAGCGTCCACAGCCGGCTGACGTCCAGCCCGATCGTGGGTGCGCCCAGCAGCAGGAACAGCAGCAGCACCACCAGGGGCACCGCCCGGAAGAACTCGACGATCAGCAGGCACGGCCACCGGAGCAGCCGGTGGTCGGAGAGCCGTCCCACGGCGAGCACGGCGCCCAGCGCGACGGCCAGCACCATGGCGTACCCGGCGGCCTCCAGGGTGTTCAGCAGGCCGTCCCACAGCCGCTGCGGCACTCCGGTCCGGGAGTCGAACAGGATCGCCCAGCGCTGCCCGTCCAGCTGGCCGTTGACCCCCAGCCGCCACAGCACGACGGCGACGACGGCGGCCACCAGCAGGAAACCGCCGACGGTGGCCGCGCGCACACGGGCGCGCCCACGGGGGCCCAGGTCGTCGAACAGGACCGTGGTCGAGGTGCTCATCGGACGATCGCCGTCCGGCGCTCGACGACGGAGATCGCGTAGGCCGAGGGCACGGTGATCACCATGTAGAAGAAGGCGACGCCGGCGAACACCCACAGGGCGCTGCCGGGGTTGTCCCGGATGATGGAGGGGCCGTAGAAGGCGATGTCGGCGACGGCGAAGCCGCCGCCGGCGATCGAGGTGTTCTTCACCAGGGCGATCCAGACGTTGCCCAGCGGGGGGACGACGGTACGGAAGGCCTGCGGCAGCACCACGGTGCCCAGCGACTGGCGGAACGTCAGGCCCAGCGCACGGGCCGCCTCGGCCTGCCCGGCGGAGACGGAGTTGATGCCGGAGCGCACCACCTCGCAGACGAACGCAGAGGTGTACACCGACAGCGCCACGATGGCGGCGAGCACGTAGTCCTCGAAGGTGATGTCGACCTGTGGCAGCCCGAAGACCACCAGCACGAACACCGCCGTCAGCGGGGTGTTGCGCACGACGTTGACGTACACGGTCCCCAGGGCTCGCAGCGGCGGCACCGGGGACACCCGGAAGCCGGCGAGCAGGGTGCCCAGCAGCAGCGCGACGGCCCCAGCCACCACGCTCATCAGCAGGGTGCGCAGGAACCCCGACCAGAACAGGTCAAAGTTCGCGACGACGACGCCCATGCGGTGGTGCCCTCCGGAGCTGGGTGGTGGGAGTGGCGGGGGGGGGGGGGGGGGGGGGGGGGGGGGGGGGGGGGGGGGGGGGGGGGGGGGGGGGGGGGGGGGGGGGGGGGGGGGGGGGGGGGGGGGGGGGGGGGGGGGGGGGGGGGGGGGGGGGGGGGG
>NZ_JBJGZY010000031.1:0-46478 GCF_054050755.1 Modestobacter sp. SYSU DS0511 | reverse complement strand
CCCCCCCCCCCCCCCCCCCCCCCCCCCCCCCCCCCCCCCCCCCCCCCCCCCCCCCCCCCCCCCCCCCCCCCCCCCCCCCCCCCCCCCCCCCCCCCCCCCCCCCCCCCCCCCCCCCCCCCCCCCCCGGACTGGTCTGATGGCCGGGTGCAGCTACGGGTCGGGACGCTCAACCTGGCCTCCGGCCGCGACGCCCGGGGCCGCTCGCTGGCCCCGGCGGCACTGCGCGAGGCACTGGGCCCAGTCGACGTCGACGTGCTCGCCGTGCAGGAGGTCGACGTGGACCAGCCCCGCTCGCAGCACACCGACCAGCCCGCCGAGGTCGCCACCGCCCTGGGCGCGACCGACTGGCGGTTCGCCGCCGCGGTCGCCGGCACGCCGGACCCGTTCCGCAGCTGGTCCCCGGCCGCGGTCGGCCTGCGGGGGCCGGAGCACGCCGCCGAGGGCCCGCACCACGGCCCGCACCACGGCCCCCACCACGGCCCCCAGTACGGCATCGCGCTGTTCAGCCGGCTGCCGGTGCGGCGCTGGTCGGTGCACGCGCTGGGCGCCGGCCGCGCGCGGCTGCCGCTGCAGGCCCCGGACCCCCGGACCGGCCGGAACCGGCTGTGGTGGTTCCCGGACGAGCCGCGGCTGGCGATCGCCGCCGAGCTCGACGGGTGCACGGTGATCGGCACCCACCTCTCCTTCGCCCCGCACACCGCGGTGCGCCAGTTGCTGCGGCTGCGCCGCTGGGCGGCCACCCTGCCCGGCCCGGTGGTGCTGGCGGGTGACCTGAACCTGATCGGGCCGCTGCCGGCCCGGGTCTGGGGCGGACGGCGGCTGGTGGCCGAGCCGACCTACCCGGCGCCGGCACCCCGCGTGCAGTTCGACCACCTGCTCGGCGACGCCGGCGCGCGGGCCGGCGACCCGCAGGTGCGTCAGCTGGCCTTCGGCGACCACCGGCTGGTCACCGCGACGATCGCCCCGCGCTGACCGGCCGGGCGACTCAGCCCAGCAGCGGCACGAGCACCGGCAGCGAGGCGGCCAGACCCGGGTGCAGCAGCACGCCGGGCAGCGCGGCGACCCGGAACCAGCCGACGCCGGCGCTCTCGTCGCTGAGCACGAGGTGCTCGGCGTCGAGCGGCCCGGCCGGCGAGGCGAGCACCGTGGTGTAGCGCCAACCGCCGTGGTCGTCGACCGACTCCGCGCCGAGCACCAGGTCCGTCCGGCGCAGGCCCAGCTCCTCCCCCGCCTCCCGCAGCGCGCCGTCGGCGGCGGACTCGGCCGGGTGCAGCGCGCCGCCGGGTGTGCCCCAGGTGCCGCCGTGGTGCGACCAGCCGACGCGCAGCTGCAGCAGCACCTCGACGCCGTCGGCGCCGTCGCGGTGCACCAGCAGACCGGCGGCTCCGGCCAGCCCCCAGTGCCGGTGCCCGAGCGCACAGGTGGTCCAGCCGTCGGTCGGTGAGCGCACCGCCGTCCTCTCGTCGTCGTGGTCCGGCCCGCCAGTCTGCCGCGCCGACGTGGCGGTTGCCGCCTGGTCCGCCGGGGCACTCGCGGGGCACGACAGATCGAGCAGAGGAGAGTCATGGTCAGCGGAGTGGCGAGCGTCTGGGTGCCGGTGAGCGACATGGACCGAGCCCGGGCGTTCTACCGGGACACCCTCGGGCTGAGCGAGACCAAGACGACCGAGGACTGGAGCGAGTTCAACGCCGGCGGCCTGATGATCGGCCTCAACGCGCGGGAGAACGCCCAGCCCACCGACGGGGGCGCGGTGATCACCTTCCAGCCCGACGGCGACCTGGACGGGGAGGTGGCCGCGCTGCGCGACAAGGGCGTGCAGTTCACCGGTGGGATCAGCGACCACCCGTGGGGCCGGATCGCGCCGTTCAAGGACTCCGAGGGCAACGACCTGCAGTTCTACGGCCCGCCCTCGTCCTGACGGCGGTGCCCTGACGACGGTGCCCTGACGGCGGCGTTCTGACGGCCCCTGCGCCGGGCCCGGGCCGGGTCCGGCGCAGGATGGGCGGCATGGAGACCGTGCAGCTGCGCCGCTACCAGCTCGAGCCCGGCCGGATGGCCGACTTCCTGGCCTGGTTCCCGACCCTGACCCCGGTGCGGGAGCAGTACGGCTTCCGGCTGCTGTTCGCCCTCGCCGACCACGAGCACGAGACGTTCACCTGGGCGGTGGCCCACCACGGCGACGAGGCCGAGTTCCGCCGGGTCGAGGCCGAGTACAACGCCTCCCCCGAGCGGGCCCGGGTGTTCGAGACCTTCCCCGCGTGCATCGCCACGATGGAGATCGGCTTCGCCACCCCCGTCGTCTGACCCCCAGCGTAGTAATGGCCATTTTCGCCCCTGGGAGGGAGGCGAAAATGGCCATTACTGCGGGCAGGGGTCAGTGGTCGCCGCCCTCGCAGCAGATGTGCGGGTTCTCCCTCTCGAACGGCGTGAACACCCCGCCGGCAGCCCGCTCGACCAGCAACGTCATCCGGCCGCCGGTCAGCTGCGGCCGCAGGAAGCCGTTCGGGCCGGCGTCGACGACGTCGTCCGGTCCGACCGTCGCGCCCACCGCCATGACCGCATCGACGGCGGTCCCGGCCACCAGCTCGGCCACCGGCACCCGCCCGCGGACGCCGTCGGCGCCCGGGAATCGGATCGCCCGCCCGGCCACCGCGGACGGCGCCTCGGCCAGCGCCGTCCGGGCCGGGGCGGCGTCGTCGTCGCCGTCCGGGGCCGGTGAGGCGGTGGGCTCGGCGAGGACCGGCCCGCCCAGCTCGCGGGCGAGCGCGGCCTGCGTCGCCGCCGGGTCGGCCGGCGGGCCGGAGAGCCGGATCGACACGCCCGTCCGCGGGTCCGCGGCGGAGCGGTCCACATGGGTGCAGACCAGCTCCGCCGCGGCCCCGGACCCGACGAGGGCCCGGTCGACGGCCGCCAGCAGGTGGGCGTCCGCGGGGTCACGCTCCACGGACGCGCCGCCCCACCAGAGGCCGCTCATCAGACGGCGTCGACGAAGACCGGGTTGGCGTAGAACCAGAGGTCCTCCCACGGGTTCGCGTCACCGACGACGTCGATGAGCGGGTTGCCGGCGGAGTCCATCTGCTTGCCGTCGCTGCCGCGCAGGCGGACGTAGAACGAGCGGTCCACGTTCTTGAACGTGTGCTCGAAGGTCCACTGCGCCCGGCCGCGCCCCACCTCGAAGGTCTTCACCACGCTGGTCTCCGGCGCGGTGAAGACGTCCCGGTCGCTGACCGGACCGGTGACCGGGCCGCTGATCAGGTCGACCTTCGCCAGCTTCGGCACGTCGCCGTTGGCGTTCGCGCCACCGGCCACCTTGACGGTGATGGTGACGGTCACGTCGCCGCCGCGGCGCACCCAGGTGCGGCCACCGAGGGTGGCGCCCTGCGCGTCACCGTGCTGGGCGGAGCGGACCCGCACGTCCAGGCCCTCGATGATCCGGCCGTGCACGGCGACGATCTTGCCGGCCTGCAGCGCCTGCATGACGCCCAGGTACGAGCGGGAGTCCGCCGCCACCAGGGTGCTGCTGTACTGGCCGGGCCAGAAGTCCCCGTACTGGGTGATGGGCCGGCCGGTGTCGACCGGGTCGCCCTTGGTGCCGTGGGCGTTGAAGTCCAGCGGGCCCTGGATGCGGGTGTCGCGGAAGACCCGGTGCGAGTCGGAGGTGGCGGTGACCCACCAGGGCTTGCCCTCGGCCAGCAGCGAGTCCCACATGCCGCCGACCGTGGCGGTCATCCAGTCGAAGCCGCCCCAGGTGCGGTAGGACTCCAGCGGGTAGCCGGGGAAGCTCGCCGACCCGGGCGAGCCGTCGTAGTAGCCGCGGGCGCTGCCGGGGCCGCCCTGCGACTCCGGGATGCCGGCGGCCTGGTGGCCCGGCGCGCCCTCCATGCCGACGGCGACCTGCGGGGCCGCGTCCCGCCAGTTGCGCATCTCGTGCGGGCTGTCGATGCCCTTGCGGCTGGGGTGGTTGGCGAACATCAGCGCCATCTCCACGCGCCGGTTGCGCACCTGGTTCTCCAGGTACTTGAGCGCCTCGATGGCGTAGGGCTCCATGTCGCCGCGGACGCCGTTCGCCGAGAGCACGCTGCCGTCGTAGCCGGCCTCGAAGGCCTTGAGGACGTCGACGGTCGCGTCGCCGGGCGGGAGCATCACGGTCGCGTGCTCGGCGTTCGGGATGTTCCACTCCAGGCCCTGGTAGATCATCGTGCCCGCGTACTGGCGGCGGACCCGCTCGATCTCCGGGGTGATCTTGTCGATCGAGAGCTTCTGGTGCGCGACGCCACCGTGGTCGGTGATGACCATCCAGTCCAGGCCGTACTGCCGGCCCTTGATGACCTGGGTCAGCACGTCGTACTGCGCGTCGGGCGAGTACTGGGTGTGGATGTGGTGGTCGCCGGCGAGGTAACGCATCCCGCTCTTCCACGGGTTCGTCGTCGTGCCGCCGTCGGCGGCGCGCGCGACGCCCTGGCCGACGCCGGCGACCCCGCCACCGACGGCGGCAGCGGCACCCGCGACGGCGGCCGCGGTGGCCAGGAAGGCCCGGCGCGAGACCGACAACGGGTCGTCGGCCTCCGGGTCGGCCCAGGTGCCCTCGACCCCGGCGACCTCGCCGTGGTGGTGGTCGTGGTCGTGGTGGTGGTGGTGACCGTGTCCGTGGTCGTGACCGTGGCTCATCAAGTGCTCCCGCATGGTCGGTGCCGCATCCGTCGGCGGGGACTCTGCGGTGCGCTCGCCACGAACGGGTGACACGGAGTGCCACAACGGGTGAACACCTCCGGACGCACGGCCACGCCTGCTGTGGTCGACCCGACAGCGTCCGGCTGATCGCCCGGCTCGCGCACTGGTGCTCTGCTCACCAGGGGTGAGCAGAGCACCAGCGAGCGCGCCCCCCTACCGTGGTCGGCGTGCGCATCGCCGTCTTCACCGGCTCCCAGCCCGGCCCGCAGAGCCACCAGCGGGCCGCCGCCGCCTTCGCCACCGACCTCGCCGAGGCGGGGGTGGGCATCGTCTACGGCGGCGGGCACGTCGGGCTGATGGGCGTCGTCGCCGACGCCGCGCTGGCCGCCGGCGGCGAGGTGGTCGGGGTGATCCCGCAGCACCTGGTCGACGACGAGCTGGCCCACCCCGGCCTGCCCCGGCTGGAGGTCGTGCGGACCATGCACGAGCGCAAGGCCACCATGGCCGACCTCGCCGACGCCTTCGTGGCGCTGCCCGGCGCGGCCGGGACCCTCGAGGAGCTCTTCGAGGCCTGGACCTGGGGGATGCTCGGGCTGCACGCCAAGCCGACGGCGCTGCTCGACGTCGACGGGTTCTGGCAGCCCCAGCTGGCCCAGCTGCAGCGGATGGTCGACGACGGCTACCTGGCGGCCCACCGGCTCGCTGCGCTCGGGGTGGTGCACGACGCGGACGGGCTGCTGGCGTTCGTCGCGGGCTACGAGCACCCGGCCCGCAAGTGGACCCCCACCCCCAGCGCCTGACGAGGCCCGGCATGCCGCCCGTGGAGCAGGTCGACGTCCTCGTCGTCGGGGGCGGGCCGGCCGGCGCCGCGTGCGCCGCGGCAGCCCGCCGGGTGGCGCCGGACGCCGACGTGCTCGTGGTCGACCGGGCGGACTTCCCCCGGGACAAGGTGTGCGGTGACGGCGTCGCCCCGGAGGCGCTGGACGTCCTCGCCGCCCTCGGGCTGGACGTCGCGGCGCTGACCGACGGCTTCCCCGGGGTGCCCCGGCTGCGGCTGACCGGGCCCGGGGGCGACGTCGTGGAGCGGGCGACCCGCCGTCCGTCCGTGGTGGTGCCGCGGGCGGTGCTCGACGGCCGGCTGCTGGCCCAGGTGCTGGACGGCGGGGTGCGGTTCGTCCGGCACACCGTGCGCTCGGTGACCGACCGGGGCGACTCCGTGGACGTCGACGGCCGCTTCCGTGCCTCCGTGGTGGTCGGCGCCGACGGGGCGGAGTCCGTCGTCCGGCGGGCGCTGGGCGTGCCGGCGAACCGGGGCGACCGGCTGGCCGTGGCGATCCGCGGGTACGCGCCCGAGCCGCCCGGTCAGTCCGGCGTGCAGGTGGTGACCACGACCGACCAGCGCTGGCCGGCCTACGCCTGGTCGTTCCCGATCGGCGACGGCCGGGCCAACGTCGGGTACGGCGAGCTCGTCTCGGGCGGGGTCACCCGGGCCGGGCTGGTCGCCGGGCTGCACCGGCTGCTGCCGGGGGTCGCGCCCGAGCAGCTGCGCGCCCACCGGCTGCCGCTGTCCACCGGGCACCCGCGCACGCCCGACGGCCGGGTGCTGCTGGCCGGCGACGCGCGCTCGCTGGTCAACCCGCTGACCGGCGAGGGGATCTTCTACGCGGTGCTCTCCGGTGCGCTCGCCGGTCTCGCCGCGGCGCACGGCGCCCGGGCCGGGACGGTGCACCGGGCGATGCTGGCCCGGCGGCTGGGCGGGCACCTGCGCTCGGTCCGGGCGGCATCGCAGCTGTCCCGCTGGTCCCGGCTGATGGACGGCGTCGTCCGCGCCGCCGCCGCGGACGGGCAGGTGTTCGACGACGTCGTGGCGCTCGGGCTGGCCGACGGCCGGCTCACCGCCCGCACGCTGGCCGCCACCGCCCGCCGGCTGCGGTGACCGGTCAGGCGGCCCCGGCGAGGGCGACCCGCCCGCGGCCACCGCGCTTGGCGGCGTACAACGCGGCGTCGGCGGCCGCGTAGAGCTCCTCCAGCCCGGTGGCGTGCACCGGCGCGTGCGCGACCCCCAGGCTCACCGACAGCGCCAGCAGCGAGCCGTCGGGCAGCCGCACCGGGGAGGCGCGGACGGCGTCGAGCACCTCGGTGGCCCGGCGGGTGGCGACGTCGGGCGGGCAGCCGGGCAGCAGCACCGCCAGCTCGTCCCCGCCCATCCGGCTGAGCACGGCGTCCCCGGCGCGGACCACGCTGCGCAGCACCCCGGCCACGTGCACGAGGGCGTCGTCGCCGACCGGGTGGCCGTGCTGGTCGTTGATCGCCTTGAACGAGTCGACGTCGACCAGCACCAGCGCGGTGCCCTGCGGGTGCAGCGGGGCGGTGAGGGCGCCGGCCAGCGCCTCGTCGAGCACCCGGCGGTTCACCAGGCCGGTGAGCGAGTCGACGCTCGCCTGCCGGTGCAGCGCGGCGACCAAGCGCTCCTGGACGTCGCCGGCGCGCACGAGCATCAGCGAGATCACCACCAGCACGCTGCCGAAGAAGACCAGGTCGGTCAGCGCCGGTTCCAGCGGCAGCAGCACCAGCAGGACGGCGGCGTCCAGCAGCACCGCGGCGGTGGTGACCAGCGCCACGGCGGCCCGGCGCAGGTGCGCGGCGACCCAGAGCACCGGGAAGCACAGGAAGGCCTGCGCCGCGGCCGAGGGGTCGTTGGTGACCACGTTCATCGCGCAGACCAGCACCACGCCGAGCAGACCGAGCCAGGCGAAGGCGCCGTGCCGGTCCAGCCGCTCGGCCGGGACCAGGAGCAGCACCGCGCCGACGGCGACCAGCAGCGCGACCGTGCTCCAGGACGCGGCGCGGGTGGTGACGCTGACCGAGTTGGGTCCGAAGGTGGTGAAGACGGCCACGACGACGGCGACCACGGCGATGATGGGCAGCGCCGTGCGCGCGGCGGCCCGCGGGTCGCGGGCCCTCATCGCCGTCGGCAGTCGCACACCTGGTCAACGACACCGGGGGCGGTCCACTGTGCCCGACCGGCCCCGGGCCGCCCCGAAGTGGTGAGGCCTCAGGCCAGCTGGCTGAACTTCTCGGCGAGCTTGGTCCGGCCGGCCACGATGATCACGTCGTCGGGTTCCAGCACGGTATCCGCGGTCGCGTAGGTGAACCCCTCGCCGGGGCGCTTGACCGCCACGACCGTCACCTGGTGCCGGGTCCGCACGCCGGTGTCGCCCAGCCGCCTGCCGATGGTGTCCGCCGGCGGCCGGGTCTTGACCATGGCGAAGTCGTCCTCGAACTGGATGTAGTCCAGCACCATCCCGCGGACCAGGTGCGCCACCCGCCGGCCCATGTCGTGCTCGGGGTAGATCACGTGCGGGACGCCCAGCTGGCGGAGGATCCGGCCGTGCGGCTCGCTGAGCGCCTTGGCCCACAGGCCCTCGATGCCGAAGCTGAGCAGCAGCGAGGTGGTGAGGATGCTCGCCTCGACGTCGGTGCCGATGCCCACCACGGCCAGGTCGAAGTCGGGCACCGACAGCTGCCGCAGCGCCTCCTCCTTGGTGGAGTCGGCCCGCACCACCTGGGTGAGCCGGCCGTTGAGCTCCTGCACGATGTCCGGGTCGGCGTCGATGCCCAGCACCTCGGTGCCGGCGGCCATCAGCTCGAGCGCCAGCGCCGAGCCGAACCGCCCGAGGCCGATGACGACGACGGCGTTCGACGGGGCCCGCCGGCCGCCGGAGCGGCGGGAGTGCAGCCAGTCAGCCAATGACGGGTCGCTCCTTCGGTAGTTCGTAGGCCTGGGTGCGCTGCCGCAGGGCCAGCGCCGAGGCCAGGGTGATCGGGCCGAGCCGGCCGATGAACATCAGCGCCACCAGCAGCACCTGCCCGAACGCCGGGAGGTCGGCGGTGATGCCGGTGGACAGTCCCACGGTGGAGAACGCCGAGACCACCTCGAACAGCACCCGGTCGAGGGTGAAGGGGGTGGCGACCAGCAGCGCCAGCACCGGGAGCCCCACGGCCATGACCGACAGCAGCACCACGGTGATCGCCTGCCGCTGCACCGAGCGCGGCAGCCGCTTGCCCAGCACGTTCACCGCACCCTCACCGCGGATCTCGGTGAGCACGATGAAGACCAGCACGAAGAACGTGGTCACCTTGATCCCGCCGGCCGTGCCGGCGGGCCCGCCGCCGATGAACATCAGCACGTCGGTGGCCAGCCAGCTGGCGGGCTCCATGGCGCCCACGTCGAGCACGTTGAAGCCGGCGGTGCGCGGCATGACGGCGGTGGTGAACCCGGCCAGCAGCTTGCCGGGCACCGACAGCGGGCCGAGCGTCGCCGGGTTGCGCCACTCCAGCGCGGTGAGGAAGACGGTGCCGACGACGAGCAGCACCCCGGTGCCCAGCAGCACCAGCCGGGTGTTCATCACCCACTTCCGCGGCACCCGCAGGTCACGGCGCAGCTGCATGAGCACCGGGAAGCCGAGCCCGCCGGCGATGACGGCGGCGTTGATCGGCAGGCAGATCCACGGGTCGGTGGCGAACGGGATGAGGTTGTCGGAGAACAGCGCGAAGCCGGCGTTGTTGAACGCGGAGACCGCGTGGAAGACGCCGTTCCACAGCGCCTCGGGCAGGCCCTGGTTGTAGCCGAGGGCGAACCGTGCGGTGAGCAGGACGGCGACCACCGCCTCGAACCGCAGGCTGATCGTGGCGACCCCGACGACCACCCGGCGGATGTCGCCGACGTCGATGCTCTTGGTCTCCGCCGCGGCGTTCAGTCGTGCGCGGAGACCGAGCCGGCGGGCGAGCACGAGGCCCAGCACGGAGGCCAGGGTCATGATCCCGAAGCCGCCCACCTGGATCAGCCCGAGGATCACCGCCTCGCCGAACCCGGTCCAGTAGACGGGGGTGTCGACGACCGTCAGCCCGGTCACGCAGACCGCGGAGGTGGCGGTGAACAGCGCCTGGAGCAGCGACGGGCTGCCCTCGGGCACGCTGGCGATCGGCAGCCAGAGCAGCAGGGTGCCGATCGACACCGCCAGCGCGAACGCGGCGACGACCACCTGCGCGGGGTGCCGCAGGTGCGGCCAGCGACGCCAGCGGCGCCAGCGGGAGGGCAGGTCGCCGCCGGCCCCCCGGGAGCGCGCACGGCGATCGGTGCGCTGCGTCCGGCGGCTCGTCGGCGCGGGCACGGACGAGACTGTAGAACTCGGGCCGGGAGGCCGGTGGTCAGGCCCCGGCGACGGCGAGCTGGTCGCGCCCGCCCCGCTTGGCCCGGTAGAGCGCTTCGTCAGCGGCGGCGTAGAGCCCGCTCGCGTCGCCGTCCGCGTCGACGTGCGCGACCCCGAGGCTCACCGACAGCGCCAGCAGCGACCCGTCGGGGAGCTCCAACGGGGTGGCGCGCACCGCCTCCAGCACCTGCCGCGCCCGGCCCACCGCCGCCGTCGCGGAGCAGCCGCGCATCAGCAGGGCCAGCTCGTCACCGCCCATCCGGCCCAGCACGGCGTCCGACCGGCGGACGGCGCCGGCCAGCACGGCGGCGACGTGTGCGAGGGCGGCGTCACCGACCGGGTGACCGTGCACGTCGTTGACCGCCTTGAAGCGGTCGATGTCCACGAGCACCAGGGCCGTCCCGGGCGGGGTGCCCACCGCGCCGGCCACGGCGTCGTCGAGGGCCCGCCGGGTGACGAGCCCGGTCAGCGCGTCGATGGTGGCCTGCTGCTGCAGCACCCGGACGAGCTCCTCACGCCGTCGCTCCGCGCTGACCAGGACGACGGTGAGCGTGATCAGCGCCGTGCCGGTGAACAGCGAGTCGGTGACCGCACGGACCGGGTCGGCGAGCAGCAGCGTCACCACCGCGTTGCCGGCCACGGCCGCCGTGGTGACCAGCGAGGCGGCGACCGCCCGGAACTTCGCGGCGCCGAGCAGGGTGGGCATGACCAGGAACACCTGGGCCGCCGCGGAGGTGTCCCCGGTGGCGAGGTTGGTCGCGTTGACCAGCACCGCCCCCACCAGCGGGATCGCCAGCAGCCCACCGTGCGCGTCCAGCCGGCCGGCGGGCACCAGCCGGCAGGCCAGCACGCCGCACAGCAGCAGGGCCACCGCGGTCCAGCAGGCGATCTGCCCCGGGACGGTGCGGTTGACCGGGTCGAGCACGGCGGCGCCGGCGACGACGACGGCGCTCGCCGCGAGCACCACGACCGACGCCCGGGCGGCCGCGACCGCATCCCGGGCGCGGAGGGAGGGAGGAAGGGCCACGGGATCGAGATCGGCAGGAACGGGTGACGCCTGAGGACGATCACCCGACCGGGTGGGAGCAGCGCCTGCCCGGGACGGCGACGAGGACGGGCCCCCGACCGCAGTCGGGGGCCCGTCGTCGTGCTCACCCGGTGGCGCACCGGGTCGGCGCGTCACCTCGGTCGGGCGGTGCGCCCCGGCCGGTCAGCCCAGCCAGCCGCGCAGCAGCTGCCACAGCCAGCCCAGGAGCTGGCCCACGAAGCCGCCGCCGACGCCGCCGCCGTTGCCGCCGCCGTTGCCCGGCTTCGGCTTCTCGGTGACCTGCACCTCGACGCTCGCGGTCGTCCCCGAGGTCGCACCGGTCGCGGTGACCTCGACGGCGCCCACGCCCACCGACCTCGGCACCGTGACCCGCGCCGACGCGGCGCCCTCGGCGTCGGTGCGCACGTTGCCCAGCCGCTTCCCCCCGACGGTGACCACGACCCGCTCCTCCGGACCGAAGCCGGTCACCGAGAAGGTGACCTTGTCACCGTGGGCGAAGGTGGTCGGCGAGACCGTGACGGTCGCCGGCGCCTGCGGCTCCTCGGCCTCCCCGACGGTCACCCGGTCGGTGAAGCTCTCCGGGCTGAGCGGCGAGTTCTCCTCCAGGTAGCTGCGGAAGGCGTCGAAGTCGATCAGACCGGTCTGCTCCGTGGTCCCCTCGGCGAAGGTGGTGAAGTTGTCACCGCCGGAGGCCAGGAAGCTGTTGGTCGCCACCCGGTAGGTGGCGTCCAGGTCGATCGGCTCCCCCGAGATCCGGATGCTGTCGACGATGATCCGCTCACCGGCGGGCGCCTCCGGGTCGTAGGACCAGGTCAGCTCCTCGGAGGTGCCCAGGGCCAGGAACGGCCGCGAGCTGCCCTCGGGCTGCCACTGCTGCTCCAGCACCTCCACCAGCTGGGCGCCGGTGAGGCTGACGACCACCAGGTCGTTGGCGAACGGGGTCACCTCGTTGGCCTCGGCGAGGGTGATCACGCCGTCCTCCCCGTACAGCAGGTCGGCCCGCAGGCCACCGGGGTTGACCAGGCCGAGGTCGGCCGGCTCGATCGCGCTGTCCGCGGCGCCGGAGACGTAGCTGTCCGCCACCAGGCCGCCGAGGGCCGAGTACGACCCGCGGTCCTCGACCTGCTGGCCCTCCGGACCGGTGGTGAAGGCCCGGGTGATGTCGGCGGTGATCGAGCCGACGACCTGGCTGCCGATCTCCTCGGCCACCGCCTGAGCGGCCGCGACGGTCTCGGCGACCTCGGCGAGGCGCGGGTAGGCGGCGACCAGCTCGTCGGCCGGCACCTCGGTGAGCGTCAGGTTCTCCACCGTCGAGGAGGTGACCTCACCGGTCGCCTCGTCGTAGGAGAGCACGATGCGGCCGAGGTCCGCGGCGTAGGAGCCGGTCTGGATCACCGGACGGGTCTCCTCGGTGCCGAGGACCGGCGCCTGCCAGGCGTAGGTCTGGTGCGTGTGCCCGGTGAAGATCGCGTCCACGTCGGCGTCCGCGCCGTTGACGAGGGCGGCGAACGCGGTGTCGGCGGCGAGCTCGGCCTCCAGCGTGCTGGTCGCCTCACCGGCCGGTGCGCCCTCGTGGGCGAGCAGGACGATCACGTCCGCCTCGTCCCCGACCCCGTCGGTGAGCTCGTCGACCACCCGGTTCGTGGCCTCGACCGGGTCACCGAACGTGATGCCCTCGATGCCGGCCGGGGAGACCAGCGAGCTCGTCTCCTCGGTGACGACGCCGATGACGCCGACCGTGACGCCCTCGGCCTCCAGCAGCGCGTACTCCGGCAGCGCCGGCTCGCCGTCGGCGCCGTAGACGTTGGCGCCCAGGTAGGCGAAGTCGGCCAGGCCGCTCTCGCCGTCGACCCCGACGCGCTCGGTCAGGTCGGCGAAGCCGCGGTCGAACTCGTGGTTGCCGACGGCCGAGGCCTGCAGCCCCATCTCGTTGAGCACCTCGAGCGTGGGGGCGTCCTGCTGGCTGGCGGAGACGAACGGCGAGGCGCCGATGTTGTCCCCGGCCGACAGCAGCAGGGTGGCGTCGACGTCGTCCCGGGCCCGCTGCTCCTCGACGGTGCCCGCCAGGGCCACCGCGTCGTCCAGCCGGCCGTGGAAGTCGTTGATGCCGAGCAGCTGCAGGTCGACCGTGCCGTCGTCCTCGCCGTCGCCACCGCCACCGGTGCCCGGCTCACCCAGGTCCAGGCCGACGACGATCGGGTCGTGGTCGGACGACCGGAACGGGTCGTCGTCGTACCAGCCGGGGTAGCCGTCGTACTGGTAGCCGTAGGACTCGACCGAGTTGATGTTCCAGACGTCGACGCCGGTGACGTCCCCGACCAGCGCCGGCGAGCCGAACGCGTGGTCGAGAGAACCGACCCGGCCCGAGTAGACGTAGCTGCTCTCCCCGGGGGCGAACTCCGCGGCGAGGTTGGTGTAGTCGGCCTCGGTGAGGACGTCGAGCGGGTCCTCCATCGTGTAGCTGTTGAAGTCGCCGATGAGCAGGACGTCGTCGGCCGCGCTCTCCAGCGACTCGACGAAGGCGACCAGCCGCTCGGCCTCGGCGACGCGGGTGGCGTTGGCGTTGCCCTGGCCGTCGCCGGTGTCCTCGTCACCCGGGCGGGCCAGCGAGGGCACCGAGCCCTTGGACTTGAAGTGGTTCACGACGACCGTGAACTCCTCGCCGGCCGCGCGGAAGGTCTGCGCGAGCGGCTGGCGGGCCCGGCCCACCCACTCCTCGTCGGTGTCGACCACCGACTCGCCCACCAGCTCCACGGCGGCGGGCTGGTAGATGAAGGCGTTGCGGATGACGTCCTGGTCCTCGACCGGCGGCAGCACCGCCGGCGAGGGCACGAACGCCCAGCGCTCCTCGCCGGCCGCGGCGTTCAGCGCGGCGGTGAGGGCGGCCAGCGCCTCGTCGCGGTCCTCCCCGAACTTCACCGAGTTCTCGATCTCCTCCAGGGAGACCACCTCGGCGCCCAGCGAGTTGATCGCCGCGACGATCTTGGCCTGCTGCTCCGCCAGTTCCGCGGCGTTCTCGGCGCCACGCGCCTCGCCGCCGAAGGTGGTGAAGTAGTTGAGGACGTTGAACGAGGCGACCTGGACGTCGCCACCGACCTCCTCGGGGGCGTCGGTGCGCGGGTTGCTGTCGTCGAAGACGGCCTTCCCGCTGGTCTCCGCGGTGACGACGGTGGCCGGCTGGGCGCGCCAGGCGTCGTACCGGTAGTCCAGGACGTAGGGCACGTCGCCGAAGGAGGTGAGCCGGTCACCGACCCGGATGGCGTCCTCGAGGGAGCCGTAGCTCGGCTCGAGGCCGGCGTTGGCGAGGTTGGTGCTGCGGCCGTCGTCGAGCAGGAGCACCCGCTCGGCGTTGGCCTCCTCGTACGCGATGGCCTCCGCGCCCGGCTCGACGACGTCGGTGGCCTGGCGCAGCGGCTCGGTGCCGGTGGCCAGCATGACCTCGCCGAAGCGGTTCAGGTTGTAGACCTCGGTGACCGTGTAGTCACCGGTCGGCTGGATGAGCATGCCCTCGAGCGACTCGCGGGCGGCGGCGTCGGTCTGCGCCCAGTCGATGCTGACCGGGGCGGGCAGGGCGGCGTCCTCGCTGCAGAGCGCGACCGCGCTCGCCTCGACCTGGGTGAGGCCCTGGTACTCCGCGACCACGCCGGTGACCTGGACGGCGTCGCCGATCTCGAGGCCGTCGGTGGCGCGGAAGACGTTGACCGCGGTCGAGGCGTCGCCCGGCGTCGCGGCCGGGTCCTGCACGAAGAGGCTGCCGAACCCGTCGGGGCTGGTCGTCACGACGCCGGCGACGGTGACCGTCTCGCCCACCAGCGGGCTCTCGTCGCCGGTGCCCTGCACGTCGGTGATGGCGGTCAGGCCGTCGGTGGCGCAGTCGACCGGCTCGGGCTCGGGCTCCGGCTCGGGCTCGACGACCGCGTTGGCGGCGCCGAAGGTGTTGGTGTCGGTGACCACCCAGGCGCCGTCGATCAGCTGGATCGAGCCGTCGGCCGGGCTGGCGCTGCCCTCGGTCACCCCGACGTCGGTGGAGTCGACCGGCTCACCGTCGATGGTGCCGGTGAAGGCGCCACCGTAGGAGAGGAACTGCACGACCGTGCCGGCGGCGTCCACCAGCGCGATGCCGTCCGGGTTGCCGTTCTGCAGGCCGGCGAAGTCGACGACCACCGTGCCGGACTCGCCGACGACGCCGGACAGCGTCTTCGTCGCGTAGGGGGCACCACCCTTTCCGTTGACGCCGACGAGCGTCCAGCCGGTGAGGTCGGTGCCCGGCTCGGCGGTGACCTCGACGCGCTCGTTGGCGTCCGCCCCGCTGTTGTCGTAGTGGAACTCGCTGATGAACGGGCTGCCGGCGGGCGGCTCGAGCGCCAGTGCGGGGGACGCACCGAGCAGAGCACCCCCCACGGCGACGGCGGTGACGGCGGCGACCCTGCGCGCTGTCATCGAGTGGGCGAACGGCACGGATGGCCTCCCGGGTGGGACGGATCGGTACGACGCCGAGGACTGTCACTCATCCGTGTGAACGGCGCGTGACGACATGGAAGCAGGCCGTCGTCGATACGAACAGGTCCCGTTCACCTCCGGACCCGGGGAGCCCCGTGCACCGCGCGGCCGGTGCCGGGCGCGGACGGGCGAGCGGAGGGCGTGGGATTCGAACCCACGAGGAGCGTGAACTCCTAGCGGTTTTCAAGACCGCCGCCATCGGCCACTAGGCGAGCCCTCCTGGCGCACCCGAGGCTAGCGTCCCCGGTGCCACGGCCGACCGACGCCGGGCGAGCGAGCCGGTCCTCGCCCGCCGCGACCGCCACGACCCCTCGCCGGGGCACCGCCGATCGGGTGCTCAGCGCCCCGGTGACCCCACAGCGCCCACGATCACCGCCTAGGATGTCGGTGATCGCCTCCACCTCGACCCGGCCGGGTACACGGTGCCCGCCACCGTCCCGACCCAGCCGTCCCGCCCCCCACGGCGGGCGCTCGGGCCGGGGAGGGAGGGCCCGGCCCAGTGCCGGGCATGTGTCGGAGGCGTGCGTTGTTGTACCGAGCAGGTCCGCGACAGCGCGGCGACCTCCCCGGCTCTGTCCCCCATCGAAGGACTCCCCCTGTCTGTGACCGCCCCAGAGCAGTCCCCCGCCCGCCGCGAGCAGTCCCCTGCCCGCCGTCGTGAGCGCACCTCCGGCCGCGAGGCCGCCGCCCGCGAGGCCGACCGCAAGGCCGCCCGCGACGAGAAGACCGCCCAGCAGATCTGGGTGGACGGCGCCGCCCCCGAGCTGCCCACCCGCACGGTGCGGCCCGAGTCGGTCGTGTTCCACCTGGGCCCCACCAACTCCGGCAAGACGTACGAGTCGCTGCAGGCGCTGGCCGCCACCGGCTCCGGCGTCTACGCCGCCCCGCTGCGCCAGCTCGCGCACGAGGCCTACGCCAAGCTCTCTGCCCAGCTGCCCGCGGGCATCGTCGGACTCTCCACCGGTGAGGAGGAGATCGACCCCTTCGCGCCGATCGTCTGCTGCACCGTGGAGAAGGCCCCGATGCGCGGCGAGCTGCTGGTGCTCGACGAGTCGCACTGGGTCGCCGACCCCGACCGCGGCCACCACTGGGCCCGGTTGCTGCTGACCGGCGAGTTCCGCGAGATGCACCTGATCTCCGCCGCCGAGGCCTACCTGCTGCTCAAGCCGCTGGTCGCCGACGCCGCCTCGATCGAGGTCGTCAACCACAAGCGGCTGTCCCGGCTCGACGTGCTGCACGCCCCGGTCAAGCCCGCAACCGTGCGCCCGCAGACGCTGGTGGTCGCCTTCTCCCGGAAGACGGTCTACGCCGTCGCCGCCGAGCTCGACCAGCACCGGCCGGGCAAGGTCGGCGTCCTCTACGGCGCGCTGCCCCCGGCCACCCGCCGCGAGGTGATCGAGAAGTTCACCGACGGCGAGTTCGACGTGCTGGTGACCACCGACGTCATCGGCCACGGCATCAACGTCCCGGCGACGACGGTGCTGTTCGCCGAGACCAGCAAGTTCGACGGCGTCGAGGTGCGCCCGCTGCGCAGCTGGGAGGCCGCGCAGATCGCCGGCCGCGCCGGCCGCTACGGCCTCACCGGGCACGGCAGCGTCGGCGTCCTCACCGGGGTGGCCGGGCTCAAGCCGGTGCCGGCGCTGGTCGCGAAGGGCGCGACCGTGGCCCGCGGCGACGAGATGAGCGACCTGCCCAAGCGGGCGCCCCGGCTGCGGCCGGAGCTCGCCGACCTCGGCGCCTTCGAGGCCGTCGACCTGCCGGAGGCGCTCACCCGCTGGATGGCCTGGGCCCGCCGCGCCACCCGCGACACCGGCATGACCGCCGACGACGTCACCCCGCTGATCCTGCGGGTGCACGCCCTGCTGCCGCTGCTGCGCGGCCCGCTGGGCGCCGCCGGCGACCTGGAGACGGTCTGGCGGTTGGTCAACCTGGCCATCGACTACAACCCGCCGCGGCGGATCCGCTGGCTCACCCTGGCCCGTGCCGCGCTGCGGCAGGCCGTCGGGCTGCCGGTGGCCGCCGAGACGGTGCTGCCCGACGTGCCGCGCGGCGGGTCGGTGGAGGACTACGAGCAGGCCGCTGCCGCCGCCCGTGACGCGCAGACGTTGCTCCGCCAGTTCCCCGGCGTCGCCGGGCTCAGCAGCGAGGACGCCGCCTGGGTCGAGGAGGAGTGCGCGGAGAGCATCAGCGAGCTGCTGCCCGACGCCATCTCCATCGGCCGGTCCGGGAAGTGCGCGGAGTGCGGCACGGCGATCGCCCCGTGGTTCAGCACCTGCCGGCCGTGCAGCTCCCGGCCCGCCGGCCGCGGGCACGACGGCGGCCGGTCCCGCGACGGGCGCCGTCCCGGCTCCCGCTCGGGCTCGCGCCAGGGCCGGCGGCCGACCCGCTCCGGCCGGGGCTGACGCCCCCCGCCTCCTCCGCCCACCCCGGTGAGCGGAGGAGGCGGTCCGATCTCCTACCGGCGGCCGGCGGCCACGGTCTGGGCCGCATCGCGCACCTCGCCGACGAGCTCCTCCAGCACGTCCTCCAGCGCGACGACCCCGGCCGTCCGGCCCTCGCCGTCGCGGACCACCGCCAGGTGCGCCCCCTCGCGCTGCATCGTCGCCAACACCTCCCGCAGCCCCTGGCCGGTCGTGGCGATCGCCAGCCGCCGGATGCGGGCCGGATCGACCGGGGCGTCACGCTCGGCGGCCGAGGCGGCGAGGAAGTCCTTGAGGTGCACGTAGCCGGCCAGCTCCCCGTCTTCACCGACCACGGGGAAACGGGAGTAGCCGGTGGTCGCGCAGAGCCTCTCCAGCTCCCCGACGGTGATCCCCCGGGGAACGGTGACCAGGTCCGCCGTCGGGATGGCGACGTCCGTGGTGCGCTGCTCGTCGAAGCGGAGGGCGCCGGTGAGGAGCTGGTGCTCGCGCTCGTCGAGCAGCCCCTCCCGGTGCGACTCCCCGATCAGGCCGGTCACCTGGTCCCGGGTGAAGGTGGACGTGACCTCGTCCTGCGGGGTCACCTTCAGCAGCCGGAGCACGAGGTTGGCCACCTGGTTGAGCAGCCAGATCAGCGGGTGCAGCGCGCGGACGACCCAGTAGAGCAGCGGGCCGAGCAGCAGGGCCGCCCGCTCCGGCCCGGCGAGCGAGATGTTCTTGGGCACCATCTCGCCCAGCACCATGTGCAGGAAGACGACCACGGCCAGCGCGAGGGCGAACGCGATCGGGTGCACCAGCGCCTCGGGCACGCCGGCCGCGGCAAACGGCCCCTCCAGCAGGTGGGCGACGGCGGGCTCGCCCACGGCGCCCAGGCCCAGCGAGCAGACCGTGATGCCCAGCTGCGCGCCGGCCATCATCAACGAGACGTGCTCGATCGCCTTCAGCGTCGTCCGGGCGCCGCGCACCCCCTCGGCCGCGCGCGGCTCGATCTGGGTCCGCCGGGCGGAGACCAGCGCGAACTCCGCCCCGACGAAGAACGCGTTGCCGGCGAGCAGCGCCAGCGCCACCAGGACGGCCACGGTGTCGCTCATCGGTCGACCCCCTCTGCGGTCTGCTGCGCCGAGACCGCGGTCGCGCCCCCGGTGCGCCGCAGCCGGACCCGGTCGACGCGGTGGCCGTCCAACCGGGTCACCGTCACCTCCACCTCGGTCGGCACCGGGACGCCGTCGGCGTCAGGGCGGGTGACGTCCCGGGCCGGCAGGAGGACGCGGTCGCCGACCTCGGGCAGCTTCCCCAGCCGCTCGGTCAGCAGCCCACCGAGAGTCTCCGACCCCTCGCCCTCGGGCAGCTCCAGCCCGGCCGCGTCGCCGGCCTCATCGGGCCGGAGCAGCCCGGAGAGCACCCACGACCCGTCCGGCGCCTGGCGCTGCCGGTGCACGGGCGCGTCCTGCTCGTCGTCGATCTCACCGACGATCTCCTCGATGAGGTCCTCCAGGGTCACGATGCCCGCGGTGCCGCCGTACTCGTCGACCACCACCGCCAGCTGCAGACCGGGCTCCCGCAGGGTCTCCAGCAGCGGGTCGAGCTCCACCGTCTCCGGCACGGCCCGGACCGGCACCATGACCTCGCCGACCGTGCGGGTGGCCCGCTGCGCCGGCGGCACCCCCATGGCGTGCTTGAAGTGCACCACCCCGACGACGTCGTCGACGTTCTCCCCCTCGACCGGGAACCGGGCGTGGCCGGACTCCGCGGCCAGCGCGAGCAGGTCGGCGACCGGCTGGTCGGCGCGGAGGAAGCGGACCCGCGGCCGCGGCGTCATCGCGTCGGCCGCCGTCCGGTCACCGAACTGGATCGACCGGGCGATGAGCTCGGCCGTGCCGGCGTCCAGCGTGCCGGCCTGGCTCGACCGGCTGACCAGCGACGCCAGCTCCTGGGGTGCCCGGGCCGAGGCGAGCTCCTCGGTGGGGGTGATGCCCATCGAGCGCAGCAGGCGGTTGGCCGACCCGTTGAGGAAGGAGATCAGCGGGCGGGCGGCCGCGGTGAACGCGCGCTGGGGCCCGGCCACGAACTTCCCGACCCGGGTCGGCTCGGCGATCGCCCAGTTCTTCGGGACCAGCTCGCCGAAGACCATCTGCGCACCGGTCGCGACCGCGAGCGCCAGCCCGACCGAGATCGCGGTCACCGCCCCGTCGGCGAGCCCGGTCAGGCCCAGCGGGCCGCGCAGCAGGGTGGCCAGGGACGGCTCGGCGATGAACCCGACGACCAGGCTGGTCACGGTGATCCCCAGCTGGGCGCCGGAGAGCTGGGTGGACAGCGACTGCATCGCCTTCACCACGCCGGCCGCCCGGCCGTCGCCGGCCGCCGCCTCCCGTTCCAGGGTGGCCCGGTCGGCTGCGATCAGCGAGAACTCGGCGGCGACGAAGAGCGCGTTCGCGGCCACCAGCAGGACCGCCGCGAGGAGCAGCAACCACTCGATCACCGGCTGCCGCGCCCTGGTACGTCGTGGCACAGCGCACGGCAGCAGCGCGACGTCACGGTGTTCCCTCCTCCTGGGGGCTCCGACAGCCCATCGCCTCCATGCCCACGGCCCGGCGTCCTCACCCCTGGTCGGCGGCACCGCCCCGCACCACGCCCGAGCGGACCGCCGGGTTCCACGGTAGGACTGGAGCTCGCCCGCCCCGATCCGCGCAGGCCTGCGCCGGACGCCCGGGATCCACCGACCACGGACGGAGCCGCTTGGATGGCCGGCCAGACCCGCCGTGAGGACGCCGCGCCGGACTGCGGCGGTCTCGGCGACGAGGCGCCCAGCCGGCTGATCGGCCTAGCCCACCGGCTGGAGAACGGTCTGCGGGGCCGACTGGCCCGGATCGCCCGGCGGCGGGGCCGGCGCGACCCGGGGATCCACCGGGACTCCGCCCGCCTGGACGCCGCGCCGGACCTGCCGCCCGCGGCCCCGGCCGGGCTGGCGGACTGGTTCCTCACCGCCGCCGAGCGGGGCAACGACTCGACCCGCCTGCAGCCGTGGACGGAGGGAAACGTCGTGCGGCCGCTGGTCGACGGCCGCACCTACCTCGCTGCCCTCGCCGAGGCGCTGGCGGGCGCCGGCCGCGGCGACCACGTGTACCTGACCGGCTGGCGCGGGGACACCGACGAGCTGCTCACCGACGACGGCCCGACGGTGGGGGAGGCCCTGTCCGACGCGGTCCGCCGCGGCGCCGTGGTGAAGGGGCTGATCTGGCGGTCGCACCTGGACACCCTGGAGTTCTCCGCCGAGCAGAACCGCGACCTGTCCCGGGACGTCAACGAGACCGGCGGGGAGGTGCTGCTGGACCAGCGGGTCCGGCCGCTCGGCAGCCACCACCAGAAGTTCGTCGTGGTCCGGCACCGCGACCGCCCGGCCGACGACGTCGCGTTCGTCGGCGGGCTCGACGTGGCGCACAGCCGCCGGGACGGCGCCGCGCACGACGGCGACCCGCAGACCCGGCCGTTCGCCGCGGCCTACGGCGACACCCCGGCCTGGCACGACGTCCAGGTCGAGCTCCGCGGGCCCGTCGTCCGGGAGGTCGAGGCGGTGTTCCGGGAGCGCTGGCAGGACCCCGCCGAGCTGTCCCGGATGCCGTGGCACGTGCTGCCCGACCTGCTCCGCGGCCAGGACCGCGAGCCCTCGTCCCTGCCGGAGGCCCGGCCGGCACCGCCGGCCGAGGGCACGTGCGCGGTCCAGCTGCTGCGCACCTACCCCAACCGCCGCCCCGGGTACCCGTTCGCCCCGGACGGCGAGCGCAGCGCGGCCCGCGGTTACGCGAAGGTGCTGGCCCGGGCCGAGCGCCTGGTCTACGTGGAGGACCAGTACCTCTGGTCCACCGACGTCGCCCGGGTGTTCGCCGCGGCGCTCCGCGCCAAGCCCCGGCTACAGCTCGTGGTCGTCGTGCCGCGGCACCCGGACAAGGACAGCCCGCTCAGCGTCCTGCCGATCACCTACGGGCACCGCCGGGCGCTGGAGATGGTGCGGGCGGCCGGCGGCGACCGGGTGCAGGTGGTCGACGTGGAGAACCGGCGCGGGGTCCCGGTCTACGTGCACGCCAAGGTCTGCATCGTCGACGACGTGTGGGCGACCGTCGGCAGCGACAACTTCAACCGCCGCTCCTGGACGCACGACTCGGAGCTCACCGCCGCCGTCGTCGACGCCGAGCGCGACGCCCGGGAGCCGGCCGACCCGGGTGGGCGCGGCGACGGCGCGCGCCGCTTCGCCCGGGACCTGCGGCTGCGGCTGATGCGCGAGCACCTGGAGCGGGCCGACGGCGACGACGGCGACCTGGTCGACCCGGACGAGGCCGCCGCGGTGCTGCGGCGCGGCGCGGCCGCCCTGGACGCCTGGCACGCGGGGGGACGGCGCGGGCCGCGTCCCCCCGGCCGGCTGCGCCCGCACGTCGTCGCCGATCCGCCGTGGTGGAAGCGGCTGCTCGCCGCACCGGTCTACCGGGTCGTCATCGACCCCGACGGCCGGCCGCTGCGGCTCCGGGCCCGCCGGCGCATGTGAGCCCTCAGGCCGGCGCCGCGCCGGCCTCCTCGGCCACCGGCGTCCCGGCCACGCCGTGCAGGTGGCAGGCGGCGAGCTGGCCGGGCACGCCGGCCGGCTGCAGCGCCGGGTCGACGTCGTCGCAGGGCTCGAAGACGTACGGGCAGCGGGTGCGGAACCGGCAGCCGCTGGGCACCGCCGCCGGTGACGGGACGTCGCCGCGGAGCACGATCCGCTCCCGGCTGCGCTCCACCGACGGGTGCGGCACGGGGACGGCGGACAGCAGCGCCTGCGTGTAGGGCATCTGCGGCTCGCTGCCCACCGCCGCGGCCGGCCCGACCTCCACGATCCGGCCCAGGTACATGACCGCGATCCGGTCCGAGACGTGCCGCACGGCCGACAGGTCGTGGGAGATGAACAGCAGGGTCAGCCCCAGCCGCCGCTGCAGCCCCCGCAGCAGGTTGAGCACCTGGGCCTGCACGCTCACGTCGAGGGAGGCGATCGCCTCGTCGCAGACCAGGAAGTCCGGCTCCCCGGCCAGGGCCCGGGCGATGCCGACCCGCTGCCGCTGACCGCCGGAGAACTCGTGCGGGTACCGCCCGGCCACCGCCGGGTCCAGCCCGACCAGCTCCAGCAGCTCCCCCACCCGGGCCGCGCGCTCCCGGCGTCCGGGGTGCAGGCCGTGCACCTCCAGCGGCTCGGCGACCGTCTGCGCCACGGTGCGCCGCGGGTCGAGCGAGGCGAACGGGTCCTGGAACACCATCCCGGCCCGCCGTCGCATCCGGCGCAGGTCCCGGGCGCTCAGCGAGGTGACGTCGGTGCCGTCGAAGGTGACCGTGCCCCCGGTCGGCTCGACCAGCCGCAGCAGCGCGTTGCCCAGCGTCGACTTCCCGCAGCCGGACTCGCCCACCAGGCCCAGCGTCTCCCCGCGGCGGATCTCCAGGTCGACGCCGTCGACGGCGCGGACCGCGCCGGTGGTCCGGCGCAGCACGCCGGAGCGGATCGGGAAGTGCACCTCCAGGCCGCGGGCGGAGACCAGCACGTCGTCGTCGCTCACGATGCCTCCTCCCGGCACCAGGTCGCCGCCCGGTGCAGCAGGCCTCCGTCTCCGCCGAAATGGCCATCTTGGCGGGCCCCGGTCCCGCCAGAATGGCCATCTCGGCGGGACGGGACGACGGCGAGCGGCGGCTGCTCGGTCTCGCACCGCGGGTCGGCGCGCACCGGGCAGCGCGGCCAGAACACGCAGCCGTCCGGCAGGTCGGTGGGCGCCGGCGGGGTGCCGGGCACCGTGGCCAGGTCGGGCACCGAGCCGTCGGCGCGCGGCTCCGCCAGGTCGGGCAGCGCACCCAGCAGGCCCCGGGTGTAGGGGTGCGCCGGGTGCTCGAGCACGTCGTCGACCGTGCCGTCCTCCACGCAACGCCCGCCGTACATGACCAGCACCCGGTCGGCGATGCCGGCGACCACGCCCAGGTCGTGGGTGATCCAGACGACGCCGGTGCCGTGCTCGCGCTGCAGCCGCTCGATCAGCTCGATGATCTGCGCCTGCACCGTGACGTCGAGGGCGGTGGTGGCCTCGTCGGCGATCAGCAGCGCCGGGGAGCTGCTCAGCGCGATCGCGATCATCACCCGCTGCCGCATGCCGCCGGAGAGCTCGTGCGGGTAGCGGTCCAGCGCCTTCGCCGGGTCGGGCAGCCCCACCTCCGCCAGCAGCTCGGCCGCGCGCGTGCGGGCGGCGGCCTTCCCGACCTCGTCGTGCGCGCGGATGCCCTCGACGAGCTGGCGCCCGACGGTGAGCACCGGGTTCAGCGAGGTCATCGGGTCCTGGAAGACCATCCCGATCCCCGGCCCGCGCACCTGGCGCAGCCGGTCCGGGGGCATGGTCAGCAGGTCCTCACCGTCCAGCCGGGCCGCCCCGCTGACGGTGGCGACCCCGTCGGGCAGCAGCCCCATCAGCGCGAGCACCGAGACGCTCTTGCCGCTGCCGGACTCCCCCACCACAGCGACCGTCTCGCCGCGGCCGACGGTGTAGCTGAGCCCGTTGACCACGTCGGCCGGTCCGCGCGGGGTGCGCAGCCGCACCCGCAGGTCCTCGACCTCCAGCACCGGCTGTCCGCCACCCGACGACTGGCTCACTGCGTCACCTGCTCGCTCCCGCGGAGCGCTCCGCTCCTCGCTCACTGCCGCCCTCCGCTCATCGCCGTCCGCTGCCGCGGGTCCAGCACGTCGCGCAGCCCGTCGCCGAGCAGGTTGAACGACAGCACCAGCAGGAAGATGGCCAGCCCCGGGAAGACCGCGATCCACCAGGCGAGCTCGATGTAGCCGCGGCCCTCCGACAGCATCAGCCCCCACGACGGGTCGGGCGGCTGGGTGCCCAGCCCGAGGAAGGACAGCGCCGCCTCCGACAGCACCGCGAACGCCAGGCTGACCGAGGTCTGCACGATGATCGGCGGAGCGGCGTTGGGCAGCACGTGCCGGAACAGCAGCCGCACGTCCGAGGAACCCACCGACCGGGACGCCCGGACGTAGACCTCCTCCCGCACGCTGAGCACGCTGGAGCGGGTGACCCGCGCGAAGATCGGGATGTAGACGATGCCGATGGCGATGGTCGTGTTCGTCAGGCCCGGCCCGAGGATGGCGACGATCGAGATCGCCAGCAGTACCGCCGGGAAGGCGAAGAGCATGTCCATGAACCGCATCAGGGCGTCGTCGACCCACTTGCCGTAGAAGCCGGCGAGCAGCCCGATGAGGGTGCCGACGACCAGCGAGATGCTGACCGCGACCAGCCCCACCCGCAGCGAGACCGCCGCCCCCAGGATCACCCGGGAGAGGACGTCGCGGCCCAGGTCGTCGGTGCCGAACGGGTGCTCCGCGCTCGGCGACTGCAGCCGGTCGGCCACGGAGATCTCGTTGGCGCCCTGCGGGGCCAGCTGGTCGTCGAAGAGGGCGACGACGATCATCAGCAGGATCCAGCCCGCCGCGATCGCCGCGGTCGGGTTGCGCAGCAGCAGGCCGAGCGTCTCCCGCCAGCGCGGTCGCGCCGGCCGCAGCGGTGCGGTCGGCTGGGCCGTCGGCTGGTCGGTCCTCGTCCCGGCGGTCGGCGTCCCGACGGCGGCCGAGCCGTAGGGCCCGCCGTCGGGCGGCTCGGCGGCCGGGCTCGGGCCCGGGTCGGCAGGGGTGGTCATCGGCGCGCGATCCTCGGGTCCAGCCGGCTGTACAGCAGGTCGACCACCAGGTTGACCAGCAGGAACACCAGCGCGAACAGCAGCACGGCGCCCTGCAGCACCGGGTAGTCGCGGGCCTGCACCGCCTGCAGGGCCAGCTGCCCCAGTCCCGGCCAGGAGAAGACGATCTCCACCACGACCACCCCGGACAGCAGGTAGGCCAGCTGCACCCCGGTGACGGTGACCAGCGGCAGCAGCGCGTTGCGCAGCACGTGCCAGCTGAGCACCTGCCGGGCCGGCAGCCCCTTGGCCTGCGCCGTCCGCACGTGGTCCTGCCCCAGGGCCTCCAGCACGCTGGAGCGCACGAACCTGGTGATCACCGAGCCGGAGACCACCCCGGTGACGACCGCGGGCATGATCAGCCGCTGGAACCAGCCCCAGGGGTCCTCGGTCAGCGGCACGTAGCCGCCCGAGGGCAGCCAGCCCAGCGTCCCGGCGAAGACCAGGATCAGCACGATGCCCATCCAGAAGTCGGGCACCGAGATGCCGATCTGGCTGAGCACCGTGGCCGCCCGGTCGACCAGCGACCGGGGACGCAGCGCGGAGATGGTGCCCAGCGGGACGGCGATCAGCAGGGCGACGACGATCGCGGCGAACGCCAGGGTCAGCGTCGCCGGCAGCCGCTCGAGGATCTGCGCCGTCACCGGTTCACCGCTGCGGAAGCTGACCCCCAGGTCGCCGGTGAGCGCCCGGCCCGCCCAGCTGAAGTACTGCTGCACCAGCGGCTGGTCCAGGCCGGACCGCGCCTGCAGCGCGTCGTAGCTCTCCTGGGAGAACCGGGTGCCCAGCGCCAGGCGCACCGGGTCGCCGGGGACGAGGTGGACCAGGGCGAACACGATGATGCTCACCCCGACCAGCACGACCAGCGACTGCCCGGTGCGCCGGAGCAGGTATCCGGTCAGGGCAGCTGCACTTCCTCGAAGTTGATCGCCTTGTCCGGGCGGATCGTGTAGCCGGACAGCCCCGGCGCCCAGGCCTGCACGACGTCGGGGTTGTAGAGGTAGACGTAGGACGCGTCGTCGACGATCAGCTGCGCCGCCTGGTCGTAGAGGTCCTTGCGGGCGTCCTGGTCGGTCTCGCTGGCCGCCTCGGTCAGCAGCTGGTCGACCTCCGGGTTGCTGTACCCCTGGTAGTTGCTCGAGCCGTCGGTGATGTGCTGGGCGTGGTAGTAGTCGAACGGGTCGATGTTGCCCAGCCAGCCGAGCATGAAGGCGTCGAAGTCACCCTGCGACTGGCGGTCCAGCCAGGTGGCGAAGTCGACGGTCTGCACGTCGACCTCGATGCCGATGGGCTGCAGCTGGCTGGCGATCACCTGGGCGGCGGTCACCGTCTCCGGGAACTCGTCGGTGACCATCAGCCCCATCGTGATCGGCGTCTGCACGCCGGCCTCCTCGATCAGCTGCTGGGCGGCCGCCGGGTCGGCGTCGTAGGGCGCGTAGTCGGAGTGGAAGAAGCTGTCCTCGGGGATCGCCGTCTGGTTCGGCTGGGCGGCCCCGAACCGGGCCGCCTCGGTGACCGCGTCGCGGTCGACGGCGGTGGCGATCGCCTGGCGCACCGCCGGGTTGCCGAACGGCTCCCGGGCGTAGTTCATCGACATGTACCAGTAGTCGACGCTGGGGGTGGTGGCCAGCTCGACCTGGTCGTTGCCCTGCAGCGACTCGATCTGCTGCGGCGGGACGTTGTCGGTCCACTGCACCTCGCCGTTCTGCAGCGCGGTCAGCGCCGCGGCGGGCTCGGTGATGTAGCGGAACTCGACGCCCCCGACGCTCGGCGCGCCGCCCCAGTGGTCCTCGTAGGCGGCCAGCCGGGTGCTGCTGGCGTCGGAGCTCTCCAGCGTGAACGGCCCGGTGCCCACCGCCTCGGTGGTCAGGTCGTACTCCTCGGCGGCGCCCTCGGGGAGGATCGCCATCCCCTTGAAGCCCCCGATCAGCGCCGGCAGGTTGGGCGTCGGCTGGCTGACCTCGATCACGACCGTGTCCGCGCCGTCGGCGGTCACCGACTCGACGTTGGCGAACCGGTAGGCGTTGTTCAGCTCCTCGTCGATGATCCGGTTGTAGGAGTAGACGACGTCGGCGGAGTCGAACTCGCTGCCGTCGTGGAAGGTGACCCCGTCGCGCAGGGTGAACGTCCAGGTCAGGCCGTCGTCACTGGTCTCCCACTCGGTGGCGAGACTGGGCTCCATCGTGAGGTCCTCGGGGTTGGGGACCACGAGGGTGTCGTAGACGTTCTCCAGCACCTGGAAGCTCGGGTAGGCGCTGGTCACGTGCGGGTCGAACTGGTCGGGCTGGGCGCTCACCGCGGCGACGAGCACGTCGTCGCCGCTGGCACCGCCGCCGCCGTTGCCGGTGTCGACGCTCTCGCCGCCGGAGCAGGCGCTCAGCGCGAGCGCACCGGCGGTGGCGAGGAACAGGAGTCGTGGGGCGCGCACGGGCTTGCCTCCGGGGTCGACGACAGAGATGCACTCTCGACCCTCACCCCGCCCCCCGGGTGGTTGCAGGGCGGGATGGGTGATCGTTGCCGCTTCGTGATCATGCCCCGGGCGGGCCACGCCCGCACCCGATGGCGCGTTTGCCAACTGCGGCCCGCCCCGGCCAGGGTGAGGGCTCACCCCGGCCGGCTGGAGGGAGCCCGATGGCCCACGACACCGTGGCCGTGAGCTGCCGGCCGCAGACGCTGCACCTGCGCGACACGTTCACCATCGCCCGCTCGTCGGTGGACACCGAGGAGGTGCTCGTCGTCCGCATCGAGGCCGACGGCGTGACCGCGCACGGCGAGGGCGCACCGGTGGGCTACGCGGGTGAGTCGGTGGCCGGCATGGCCGCGGCGGTGGAGGCGGACGGCGCGGAGCTGCTCGGCGCCGACCTCCGCGACCTGGAGGGCATCGCCCGGCGACTGCGGGAGTGGCCCGGGCCGCAGGGCGCGAAGATGGCGCTGGACGGCGCCGCGCACGACTGGGTGGGGCGGCGGTACGGGCTCCCGGTCTGGCGGCTGCTCGGGCTGGACGGCCGGCAGCCGGCGACCAGTTTCACCATCGGCATCTCCACCGTCGAGGAGACCGTCGCCCGGGTCCGCCGCGCACCGGGGTTCGAGGTCTACAAGGTCAAGGTGGGTGGGCCGGACGACCTGGGCCGGCTGGCGGCGATCCGGGCGGTCTCCCCCGCCCGGCTGCGCGTGGACGGCAACGAGGGGTGGACGCTCGACGGCGTCCGCGAGCTGCTGCCCCGGCTGCGGGAGCTCGGGGTGGAGATGATCGAGCAGCCCTTCCCCGCGGCCGACCTGGACTCCTTCACCCGGTACCGGGAACTGCCCGACCGGCTGCCGGTCTTCCTCGACGAGGGCTGCACCGACCTGGCGTCCGTGCCGGCCGCCGCCGGGTACGCGGACGGCGTCGTGGTGAAGCTGGCCAAGTGCGGTGGCATCCGCGAGGCGCACCGGATGGTGCACGCCGCCGCGGCCCTGGGGCTGCGCGTCATGCTGGGCTGCATGATCGAGTCACAGCTCGGGATCGCCCAGGCCGCCCAGCTCGGGCCGCTGGCCGACCTGGTAGACCTGGACGGCCACCTGCTCGTCTCCGACCAGCCGTTCACCGGGCTGGGGCTGGCCGACGGACGGCTGGTGCTGCCCGACGCCCCCGGGCTGGGCCTGACCCCGGCGGCGGCATGACCGAGCGGCTCGCCGTCCTCACCGCCGGTCAGCTGGCGGAGCCCTACGCCAAGACCGCGCACGGTGTGCTGCGGTACGGCCCGCGCGAGGTGGTGTGCGTCGTCGACGAGGTCCACGCCGGGCGACGAGCCGTGGACGTGGTCCCCTTCTGCGCCTCGCCGGCGCCGGTGGTCCCCGACGTGGCGGCGGCCGCCGCCCTGGGCGCCACGACCGTCCTCCTCGGCGTCGCCCCGCTGGGCGGGCGGCTGACCCCGGCCTGGCACCGGGTCCTCGCCGATGCCCTGCGGCTGGGCCTGGACGTGGAAGCCGGACTGCACACCGACCTCCGCGCCGATCCGGAGCTGGCCCGGCTGGCGGCCGAGCACGGCGCCGTGATCCGCGACCTGCGGGCGGCCCCGGCCGACCTCGACGTCCCCCGCGGCGAACCGGTCGCCGCCCGGGTCGTGCACACCGTCGGCTCGGACTGCGCCATCGGCAAGATGAGCGTCGTCCTCGAACTGGACCGCGCCGCCCGCGCCCGGGGGCTGTCGTCGGTGTTCGTCGCCACCGGGCAGACCGGGGTGGCGATCTCCGGCTGGGGCACCGCGGTCGACTCGGTGGTCTCCGACTACGTCGCCGGGGCCGCCGACCGGCTGGTGCGCGAGGGCGCCACCCGGGGCGACCTGCTGTGGCTGGAGGGCCAGGGGTCGATCTACCACCCGGCCTACTCCGGGGTGACCCTCGGGCTGCTGCACGGCTCGTCGGCCGACGCTCTGGTGCTCTGCCACCGGGCCGGGCGCTCGGCGATCGCCGACTACCCGCGTACCGCGCTACCGCCGCTCGCCGACATCGTCCGGGGCTACGAGCAGGCCGCCGGCTGGGTGCGCCCGGCCCGGGTCGCCGCGGTCGCGCTCAACACCGCCGGACTGGACGACGCCGCGGCGCGGGCAGCGGTCGAGCGGGCCGCCGCGGAGACCGGGCTGGTGGCCGACGACGTCGTCCGGTTCGGTCCCGAGCGGCTGCTGGACGCCGTGCTGACCGCACTGCCCTGAGGCCGCGCACGGCAGCGGCCGCCGCCGCGGGAGCCCGGGACGACGGCCGCTGTGGTGGAGCCGTGCGTCAGAGGGCCACGTAGACCGACTTGGTCTGCAGGTACTCGTCGAGCGCCTCGGGGCCGTTCTCCCGGCCGTAGCCCGACGCCTTGTAACCGCCGAAGGGCAGCGCGACGTCGAGGATGCCGTAGGTGTTCACCCAGATCAGGCCGGCCTCCAGCTGCGCGGCGACGCGGTGGGCGCGGGCGACGTCCTTGGTGTGCAGCCCGGCGGCCAGCCCGTAGGGCGTGCCGTTGGCCAGCGCGACCGCCTCCTCCTCGGTGTCGAACACCTGCACGGTGAGCACCGGGCCGAAGATCTCCTCCTGCACCAGGCGGGAGTCCTGGGCGACGTCGGCGACGACGGTCGGCGCCATGTAGAAGCCGCCGTCCTTCTCGATCCGCTGCCCGCCGGCGACGACCCGGCCGCTGCCGCCCTCGCCGTTGGCCAGGGCGACGTACCGCTCGACGTTCTCCAGGTGCCGCTCGCCGGCCATCGGGCCGACGATCGTGCCCTCGTCCAGCGGGTCGCCGACCGGCACGTGGGTGGCGCCGCCGACGACGCCGGCGAGCACCTGCTCGTAGACGCCGCGCTGCACCAGCAGCCGGGTGCCGCCCATGCAGAACTGGCCGGTGTTGAAGACGAACGCGGAGACCGCGGCCTGGATCGCCTCGTCGAGGTCGGCGTCGTCGAAGACGATGTTGGCCGACTTGCCGCCCAGCTCCATGGTCACCGGGGTGACGTTGGCGGCCGCGGTGGCGGCGATCATGCTGCCGACCTTGGTGGAGCCGGTGAAGGCGATCCGGTCGACGTCCGGGTGCCGGCTGAGCCGGTCGCCGGCGACGGCGCCGTGCCCGGTCACCACGTTGAGCACCCCGGCCGGCAGCCCGGCCTCGGTGAGCAGCTCGGCGATCCGCAGCGCGGTCAGCGGGGTGTCCTCCGCCGGCTTGTGGACGACGGTGTTGCCGGCCGCCAGCGCGGGGGCGATCTTCGACGTCGACAGGATCATCGGGAAGTTGAACGGGGTGATCGCGGCGACCACGCCCAGCGGCTCACGCCGCGTGTAGGCCAGACCCGGGCCGCGGATGCCGCGGGTCGCGCCCTCGATCGCGCCGGCCAGGCCGGCGAAGTAGGAGAAGTGCTCGGCGGTGGTGTTGGTGTCGATCTGCCGGGCGAAGGTGATCGGCTTGCCGGTGTCCAGGCTCTCCAGCCGGGCCAGCTCCTCGCCGTTCTCCAGGATCAGCTGGGCCGCGCGCTGCAGGATCGCGCCCCGCTCGCGCGGGCTCATCGTGCGCCACGGGCCGCTGTCGAAGGCCCGGCGGGCGGCGGCGACGGCCCGGTCGACGTCCTCGACCGTGCCCTCGGGGACGGTCGTGACGACGCGACCGGTCGACGGGTCGACGACGTCGCGGCGCTCGGTGCCGGTGCCGTCCTGCCACTGACCGTCGATGTAGTGCTTGCCCTGGGGCAGGGCGACCTGCTCGGCGTGGTCCTGGGCCAGTGTGTTCGTGCTCATCTCTCCCTCTCACCGGCAGCCCCGCGGGGCTGCCCTCAGCGACAGCTCTGTCTGGAGCAACCGTCCGTCATGGACAACGGAAAGTCACCCCACTCTTCGTAGCCGTCTCCCGGTAAGTGGAAGGCAGATCACACTCGTCCGGGGTGGTCAGGCCGGGCGGACCACCCCGACGACGTGCTCGACGCCGCTCTTCTCGTTGCGGACCGCGAGGTCCCAGCCACCGTCGACCTGGGCCGTGGCGAGGGTGACCGTGGACGGCAGGAACAGCGGCTTGCGGAAGCCGACGTCCACGCTGACCGCGTCGGGCAGCCGGCCCGACAGCGCCGCCAGCGCCCGGGCCTTGACCCACATGCCGTGCGCGATCGCCCGCTTGAAGCCGAACGCCTTCGCCGTCAGCCCGGAGAGGTGGATCGGGTTCACGTCGCCGGAGACCTTCGCGTACCGGCGTCCGGCGTCGTCGGGCACCCGCCAGCGGGCGGCCACCCGCTCGACGTCGCCCACCGGCACCTCGACGTCGGACTCCGGTGCGCCGTCCGGGGCGGTCGCCCCGCGGGCCAGGTAGGTCGACCGCCCGCGCCAGACCTCGTCGCCGCGGCTGCGCACCGAGGCCACCAGGTCGACGGTCGCCCCGCTCCGGTGGGTGGCGAACCGGTCGGCCCAGACCTCCAGGTCCAGCTTCTCGTCGACCCCGATCGGCCGGTTCACGGTGATCCGGTTGCGCACGTGCACCAGCCCGGGCAGCGCCAGCGGGAAGCTGCGGTCGGCCATCAGCGCGACCTGCAGCGGGAAGGTCAGCACGTGCGGGAACGTCACCGGCAGCGCGTCGGCCAGCGGGAACCGGCAGACGGCGGCGTAGTCGGCCAGCTGGGCCGGGTCGACCGCCACCGCGGCGCGCGTGAGGTGGGTGTCGGGCAGCGCGCCACCCCGCCCGCGCGCGGTGACCGCGGCCCGGGCGAAGAGCGCGGGGAGGTTCGGCGCCCCGGTCACGGCGACCATCACGCCCCCAGCAGCGACTGGCCGCAGACCCGCACGACCTGGCCGTTGACCCCGGCGCTGGCCGGCTGGGCGAGGAAGGCGATCGTCTCGGCGACGTCGACCGGCAGCCCGCCCTGCTGGAGCGAGTTCAGCCGGGACCCGACCTCGCGGGTGCCCAGCGGCATCTTCGCGGTCATCTCGGTGACGATGAAGCCGGGCGCGACGGCGTTGATCGTGGCGCCGCGGGCGGCGAACTCCGGCGCCCAGGCACGCACCATGCCGATGATCCCGGCCTTGCTCGCCGCGTAGTTCGTCTGCCCGCGGTTGCCCGCGATCCCCGACTGGGAGCTGACGCTGACCACCCGGGCGCCCGGCTTCAGCGCGCCCTCGGTGGCCAGCAGCGCCTGCGTGATGTCCAGCTGCGCCTGCAGGTTCACCGCCATCACCGAGTTCCAGCGGGCGGCGTCCATGTTCACCAGCAGCTTGTCCCGGGTGATGCCGGCGTTGTGCACGACGACGTCGACCCCGCCGTGCCGGGCGACGAGCTGGCGGGCCAGCCGGGGGCCGGCGTCGTCGGCGGTGATGTCCAGCGCGACCGCCGTCCCGCCGATCTCGTTGGCCACCTGCGCCAGCTGCTCACCGGCGGCCGGGACGTCGACGACCACCACGTGCGCGCCGTCCCGGGACAGCACCCGCGCGATCGCCGCGCCGATGCCGCGGGCGGCCCCGGTCACCACGGCCACCTTGCCGGCCAGCGGGCGCTCGGGGTCGGTCTCGGCCGGGACGTCGGCGGCGGAGAGGGTGAGCACCTGGCCGTCGACGTAGGCCGCACGGCCGGAGAGGAAGAACCGCAGCGGGCTGCCCAGCGAGGCCTCCGCGCCGGCCGGGACGAGCACCAGGTTGGCGGTGGCGCCGTTGCGCAGCTCCTTGGCCAGCGAGCGGACCAGCCCCTCCAGCGCCTGCCGGGCCGCGGCCTGCGCCGGGCCCTCCGCCGTCGCCGGCGGGTCGGCCAGCACCAGCACCCGACCGCTGGCGCCCAGCCGCTTCACCGCGGGGGCGAGCAGGTCGTGGGCGGCGGCGAGGTCGCCCGGGCCGGTCAGGCCGGTGGCGTCCAGCACGACCGCGCCCAGCTTCGCACCGTCGGCGTCGCCGTCGGCCACCACCGGGGAGACGACGGTGACCCCGGCGTCGCGCAGCAGCGCGGTCACCTGGTCGCGCAGCCGGCCCACGCCGGCGGAGCCCACCAGCGCGGGGCCGGGGAGCAGCGGCTGCCCGGGCTCGTAGCGGCGCAGCTGCGCGGGCCGGGGCAGGCCCAGCTGCTTGGTGATCGTCGTGCCGACGCCGGAGTTGGCGAAGTCGCGGTACCAGTCACTCACGTGGGGTCCTTCCGTGGTGCGGGGGAGGTGTGGTCGCTCGCCCGGGTCGAGCCGCCTGACCTCACGGTGAGCCGCGCCGTGGCACGGCTCACCGTCAGGTGGACCGGGTTGACCCGGCGGGCGGGTCAGGTCAGGACTCGAGGATGGCGACGACGCCCTGGCCGCCGGCCGCGCAGATGGAGATCAGCCCGCGCTTGCCCGGGCCGGCCTCGTGCAGCATCTTCGCCAGCATCGCCACGATCCGGCCGCCGGTCGCGGCGAACGGGTGCCCGGCGGCCAGCGACGAGCCGTGCACGTTCAGCTTCGACCGGTCGATCGAGCCCAGCGGCGCGTCCAGGCCCAGCTTCTCCTTGCAGAACGCCGGGCTCTCCCACGCCTTCAGGGTGGCGAGCACGGTCGAGGCGAACGCCTCGTGCACCTCGTAGAAGTCGAAGTCCTGCAGGGTGAGGCCGTTGCGTGCCAGCAGCGCCGGCACCGCGTAGGCCGGGGCCATCAGCAGCCCCTCGCCGCCGTGCACGTAGTCGACGGCGGCGGTCTGCGCGTCGACCAGGTGGGCGAGCACCGGCAGGCCGTGCGCGGCGGCCCACTCGTCGGAGGCGAGCAGCACCGCGGAGGCGCCGTCGGTGAGCGGGGTGGAGTTACCGGCCGTCATCGTGGCGTCGTCGCCACGGCCGAAGACCGGGGTCAGCTTCGCCAGCTTCTCCACCGAGGTGTCCGGGCGCAGGTTGTTGTCGCGCGCCAGCCCGAGGTACGGCGTCACCAGGTCGTCGAAGAAGCCGGCGTCCCAGGCGGCGGCCAGCGCGCGGTGCGAGCGGACGGCGAGCTCGTCCTGCTCCTCGCGGCCGATCTCCCACTCCTGCGCGGTGATCGCGGCGTGGTCGCCCATGGCCAGGCCGGTGCGCGGCTCGGCGTTGCGCGGGATCTCGGGCGCGAGCTGGCCCGGGCGCAGCCGGCCGAGCGCCTTGAGCCGCTGCTGCACGGTCTTCGCCCGGTTGAGCTCCATCAGCACGCGGCGCAGGTCCTCGCTCACCGCGACCGGGGCGTCGGAGGCGGTGTCGACCCCGCCGGCGATGCCCGACTCGACCTGGCCGAGGGCGATCTTGTTGGCGACCAGGATCGCGGCCTCGAGGCCGGTGCCGCAGGCCTGCTGCACGTCGTAGGCGGGGGTCGCGGCCGACAGCCGCGAGCCGAGCACCGCCTCGCGGGTCAGGTTGAAGTCGCGGGAGTGCTTGAGGACGGCGCCGCCGACCACCTCACCGACCTGCTCGCCCTGCAGCCCGAAGCGGGCCACCAGCCCGTCGAGGGTGGCGGTGAGCATGTCGGAGTTGCTCGCGCGGGCGTAGGCGCCGTTGGCGCGGGCGAACGGGATGCGGTTGCCGCCGACGATCGCGGCCTTCCGGGTCTGGGCAGCCATGGGGACCTCCGGGACGAGGGGGGTTCCTCGCCAAAATGGCCATTTTGGCGGAGACGGGCGAGCGCCCATGTTCGGTACCGACGGTATCAGGTACTTTCGGTGCCGTGAACATCGAGACGGCGCCCGCACCGCGGGACCGGCGGGACTCCCGCTGGGACGCCCACCGGCGGGAGCGGCGCGAGCAGCTGGTCGAGGCGACGCTGGCCGCCGTCGGCCGACACGGGCCCGGCGTCGGGATGGACGAGATCGCCGCCGAGGCCGGCACCAGCAAGACCGTCGTCTACCGGCACTTCGCCGACCGCAGCGAACTGCACGTCGCCGTCTGCGCGCGGGTCGCCGAGCAGCTGACCCGCAAGCTGCGCGAGGCGATCGGCGGCAGCGAGCACCCCCGGCAGATGGTGTCGGCCGCCGTGGAGACCTACCTGGCGTTCATCGAGGCCGACCCGGCGGTGTACCGCTTCGTCGTCGGCTCGGCCCTGGTCGACCAGCCCGTCGGCCCGGTCCCCGACGGCAGGGACCCGATCAGCAGCCTCTCCGACCTGATCGGCGACGAGGTCGGTGCGCTGGTGGCCACCGCGCTCGACCGGGCCGGGCAGGACACCGCCGCCGCCGCGCCCTGGGGACACGGGGTCATCGGGCTGGTGCGCGCCGCCGCCGACTGGTGGCTGCGCGCCGAGCGGCCGATGCCGCGCACCCAGCTCGCCGCCCACCTGACCGACCTGGCCTGGACCGGGTTGCGCGGCGTCGTCACGCCGACGCCGTCCACCCCCGGGCCCTCAACCACCGCCCCCGCGCGTCCGATGGAGGAAGCATGACCAGCACACCGACGCCGCTGACGCCGGTCGACCCCGCCCGGCTGACCGAGGTCCTCGACGGGCGCTGGGCGCACGTGCGCCGCGACGCCCGCGAGCAGCTCGGCACCGCCCGCTACGCGACGGTGCACGGCGAGACGATGACCGAGGCCCGCGAGCGGGTGACCCGGCTGGCCGCGGACCTGGCGGCCACCGGCCGGGTCGCCCTGGGCTACCCGACGCAGTACGGCGGGTCCGACGACAGCGGCGGCTCGGTGGTCTCCATCGAGATGCTCGCCCAGGCCGACCTCTCGCTGATGGTCAAGGCCGGCGTGCAGTGGGGCCTGTTCGGCGGGGCCGTGCAGGCGCTGGGCACCCAGCGCCACCACGACGAGTTCCTGCCCGCGATCATGAGCTTCGACCTGCCCGGCTGCTTCGCGATGACCGAGACCGGCCACGGCTCCGACGTCCAGCAGCTGCGCACCACCTGCACGTACGACCCGGCGACGCAGACCTTCGACCTGCACACCCCGCACGAGGCCGCCCGCAAGGACTACATCGGCAACGCCGCGAAGGACGGCCGGATGGCGGTCGTCTTCGCGCAGCTGGTCACCGGGGGGCAGCGGCACGGGGTGCACGCCTGGCTGGTGCCGATCCGCGACGCCGAGGGCAAGCCGATGCCCGGGGTGACCATCGGCGACGACGGCCCGAAGGCCGGCCTGCTCGGCGTCGACAACGGCCGGCTCACCTTCGACCACGTCACCGTCCCGCGCGAGATGCTGCTGGACCGGTACGGCCAGGTGGCGCCCGACGGCACCTACTCGTCGTCGATCGAGAACGAGACCCGGCGCTTCTTCACCATGCTGGGCACCCTGGTGCGCGGGCGGGTCAGCGTCGGCGGCTCGGCGTCGTCGGCGACCAAGGTGGCCCTGGAGATCGCCGTCCGCTACGGCGACGTCCGCCGCCAGTTCTCCGCCCCCGGCGAGGAGCGCGAGGTGGTGGTCAACGACTACCTGGTGCACCAGCGCAAGCTGCTCCCCGCCCTGGCCCGCACCTACGCCTTCTCCTTCGCGCAGGAGGAGCTGCTCTGCACGATGCACGACGTGCTGGGCGCCGGGTCCGTCGACGAGGGGGCCCAGCGCGAGCTGGAGTCCCGGGCCGCCGGGCTCAAGGCGCTGCAGACCTGGCACGCCACCCGCACCATCCAGCTGTGCCGCGAGGCCTGCGGCGGCGCGGGTTACCTGCAGGAGAACCGGCTGCCCGGGCTCAAGGCCGACACCGACGTCTTCACCACCTTCGAGGGCGACAACACGGTGCTGATGCAGCTGGTCGCCAAGGGCCTGCTGACCGGCTACCGGGACGCCTTCGGGTCGCTGGACGGCTGGGGCAAGGCGGCGTTCGTCGCCGAGCAGGTGCGGGAGACCGTGCTGGAGCGCACCGCGGCCCGCGCGCTGATCCAGCGGCTGGTCGACGCCGTCCCCGGCCGGGAGGACGACGTCCCCTTCACCGACCGCGGCTGGCAGCTGAAGCTGCTGGAGGACCGGGAGAAGCACGTCCTGGAGGGCGTGATCAAGCGGCTGCGCAAGAACGCCGCCACGCACCGGGACGGCCGGCAGTTCGACGTCTTCAACGACGTGCAGGACCACGCGCTCAAGGCCGCCGAGGCGCACATGGAGCGGGTCGTGCTGGAGGCGTTCGTCGCCGGCATCGAACGGACGGCGGACCCGGCGGCCCGGGCGCTGCTGTCCCGGGTGTGCGACCTGTTCGCGCTCGTCACCATCGAGGCGGACAAGGGCTGGCTCCTCGAGCACTCCCGGATCACCCCGCAGCGGGCCAAGGCGCTGACCGGCGCGGTCAACGAGCTGCTCGCCGAGCTGCGCCCGCACATGCGCACCCTGGTCGACGCCTTCGCGATCCCCGAGGCGTGGCTGAACTGCGCGATCCTGGCCGAGGAGCCCGAGCGCCAGGAGACGATGGCGGCCCATGACGCCGCGCTGCGGTCGCACGGCACCGAGCCGGAGGCACCGGCGACCGCCACCGACCTGGAGCTGACCCCCGCCCAGTAGAAGGACCCTGCTGCCCCCCCGACACCCGCAGGCTCGCGCCGGGCCCCTGCAGCAGGGCCGCTCCAGCACGTCACCAGGGATGATGTGCGGCCGTGGAGGTCCTGGCGGCGACGGTCGAGACGCTGCGCATCCCGCAGGTGGTCGACCTCGCGGCGATCGTCATCGGCGCGCTCACCGGTGGGCTGCTGGCCGCCCGGGAGGGGTTCGCCGTCTCCGGTGTGCTGCTGCTGGCGATCAGCGGCGGCCTCGGCGGCGGGCTGATCCGCGACGTCCTGCTCGCCTCCGACCCGCCGGTCGCGCTGACCGACCCGGCCTACCTGCCCACCGTGGCGGTCACCGCCGCGGTCACCTTCTACTTCTCCGGGTGGCTGTCCCGGCTCACCCGGCTGCTGGTGGTGCTGGACGCCCTCACGCTGGGCTTCTTCACCGTCATCGGCGCGCAGAAGGCCCAGCTGGCCGACCTGCCCAACGCCTCGGTGGTCTTCATCGGCACGCTCACCGCGGTCGGCGGCACCCTCATCCGCGACATGCTGCTGGCGCAGCGGGCGGACATCGTCGGACCCGGCCCGTACAACGCCGTCGCCGCGCTGCTCGGGGCCGCCGTGCTCACCGTCCTGGCCGGGCCGCTGGACCTGCCGCCGCTGCCCGTCGCCGCGATCGTCATCACCCTGGTGGCCGCCCTGCGGGTGCTCTCGGTGTGGCGCGGCTGGGAGGCGCCGGTCGCCGTCGACCTGCCGCAACGGGCGCGCAGCCGGTTGGGCCGGCGGCTGCCCCGGCCACGCCGGGGGCGAAAGCGGCGGTGACCGTCAGTCGCCGGCGGCCTGCGGGGTGACCGGCGGTGCCGGCTCGATCCCCGGTGGCACCCGCTGCGGACCTGCCTCCGGTGGGCGGGGCCGGTCCTGGGGGTGCACCCGGACGGCGAGCAGCGCCACGTCGTCCTCCGTGTCGGGCAGGTACATCCGCGCCAGCAACTGGTCGCAGAGCCCGTCCAGCGGCAGGTCGGTGAGGTCGGTGAGCACCCGGCGCAGCTCCGCGAGACCGGCGTCCAGGTCGCGGTCGCGGCGCTCGACCAGGCCGTCGGTGTAGAGCAGCAGCGTGCCGCCGCGGCCGATCGTGGCGCCCCGGTCGCTGCGCGGGGTGCCCGGGTCGACGCCCAGCAGCAGGTCCGGGTCCTGGTCGTCGAGCAGCGTGACCGAGCCGTCGGCCCCGATCAGCACCGGCGGCGGGTGCCCTGCCGACGACCAGCGCACCCGGGTCTGCCCGCGCTGCAGCTCCGGGTCGTCCTGCTCCAGGCGCGCGACCACCGCGGTCGCCATGGTGTCCAGGTCGAGCCCCGCGGCCGCCCGGTCCAGCCCGCTGAGCAGCTCCGCCGGGGTGCCGCCGGTGTGGTGGCCGATGCCGCGCAGCAGCCCGCGCAGCTGCCCCATCGCGGCCGCCGCCCGACTGTCGTGGCCGACCACGTCGCCGATGACCAGCACGGTCGCCCCGTCGGGCTGCACGAACGCGTCGTACCAGTCACCGCCGATCTCGGCCCCCGCGGCGGCCGGGACGTAACGGACGACGATCTCGCAGTGGTCCGGCGCGGGCGGGGCGGTGAGCATGCTCCGCTGCAGCGTCTCGGCCAGCTGCCGCTGCTGACCGAACAGCCGGGCCTGCTGCAGGGCTGCGCCTGCCCGTCGGCCCACCTCCACCGCGGTGTCCAGCTCCGCCTCGGTTCGCACCTCCCGTTCCGCACCGGTGTAGATGCCGAGGGCGCCGAGGGTCTCCCCGCGGGCCACCAGCGGTACGACGACGCCGGCTCGCGGGGCCAGCGCGGCGAGCAACGCGCGGGCACCGGAGTCCGGCAGCGCCCGCTCCAGGTAGGCCTGGTCCAGCTGGGACAGCACGACGGGGCGGCCGGTGCGGGCGACCACGCGCGCCGCCGCGTCGTCGCTCATCTCGGTGACCATGGCCCGCACGTAGCGCTCCAGCTCCTCGCGGCGCCCGCGGTCGGAGTGGGCCGAGGCCACCCGGCGCATCCGGCCCTGCTCGTCGGTGACCACCACCCAGCACCAGTCGCCCAGGGCCGGCACCACCAGCTCGGCCAGCCGGTCCAGCTGCTGGTCGATGTCGAGGGTGCCGGCGAGTACCCGCCCCACCTCGGCCAGCAGCTGCAGCCGCGTGTTGGCCATGGTCAGCGCGGCCACCGCGGCGTCCCGCTGGGCGTCGGCGTGCAACCGCGAGACGGTCAGCCCGATCTGCGCGGTCAGCGCCTCCAGCATCGCCACGTCGTCGCCGCTGAACGCCCGGCCGCCCGGCCAGACCACGACGAAGCTGCCCTGCAGCCGGCCCTCCACCCGCAGCGGCAGGGCGGCCACCGCGCCCACGCCGACCAGGTCACCGATCTCCGCCATCCGCGGGAAGCGGGCCACCGCCGCGGCCCGGTCGGCCAGCAGCACCGGCTCGCCGTGCCGCGCCACGTACTGGGTGGGCAGCTCGTCGTCGAGGGCGAGCGGAACGCCACCGGGCGGCAGCTCGACGTCCGCCCCGGACTCCACGGCGTCGATCAGCCCGCGGGTGAGGTGCAGCAGCAGCTCGCCGCTGGCCGGGTCGAAGACCGCCAGGGCGGTGCCGGAGGCGCCCAGCACGGCGCGGCAGCCACGCAGCGCGACCTCGGCCAGGTCGGTCATCCCGGCCACGTTGGCCAGCTCGACGGCGACCTCGGCGATCGCCGCCGCGCGCTGCACGGCGGCCAGCCGGCGCTGCGTCTCCTCCCGCGCGTCGGTGACGTCGACCGTGGTGCCGACCAGCCGCAGCGGCGCGCCCAGCGCATCCCGCAGCACCCGGCCCCGGGCCACCGTCCACCGCTCCGCGCCGTCCGCGCGGAGCACGCGCATCTCGGCCGTGAACTCCCCGCTGCCGGTGACCGCGGCCCGCATCGCGTCGGCGACCGTGGCGCGGTCGTCGGGGTGCAGCCTGGGCAGCACGGCCTCGTGGGAGTCGAGCTCCACCGGGCCGGGGACGCCGAAGATCGCCGCGTTGCGCTCGTCCCAGAACACCCGGCCGGTGCGGAGGTCCCGTTCCCAGATGCCGACGGAGCCGGCCTCCAGCGCCAGCTCCAGCCGGGTCAGCGAGGAGCGGGCGGCGGCCGAGGCGGCGACCAGCTCCAGCTCGGTGACGACGGTCGCCGCGACCTCCCGCGCGACCAGCTCGTCCCGCTCGGTCCACTCCCGCGGGGTGGGCGAGAGCAGGCTGAGCGCGCCGACCCGGTGACCGGAGGCCAGCTGCAGCGGCACCGACAGGCAGGCGCCGAGCGTCCCGGCGGCGACCGCGGGCAGGTCGGCGACGCGCGGGTCGGTGGCGGCGTCGGGCACGACCAGCACCGCGCCGGCGCGGACGGCGACCGCACCGGGCACCTCGGTCAACGGGGTGGCCTCGCCCACCGCGATCGGCCGGCCGGCGCCGCCCAGGGCGACGGCGACATCGGTGAGCAGCACCACCTGCGCCGACGGGACGCCCACCAGCCGGGTGGCGATCCTCGTCAGCCGATCGAACGGGGCGGTGCCGGTCAGCTCGGCGGCGAGCCGGCGGGCGGCCTCGACCCGCTGCGGATCGGTCAGCGGATCGGGGGACGGACGCAGCTCGGACACGCCGGCCGGCCTCCCCTGGTCCCCCTGCGCGGCGGCGTCCGGCGGGCCCGGACGCGTGTGCGCGGCGCACCATGCTGGCACGTCACCGGCGCGGAACGGGTGATCGACGGCGGCACCGTGCTGCTCAGGGCGCTCAAGGAGCGGCGCGGCGGCGCCGATCTGGGAGAGGTGACCTCGACCCTGCGCCCCCAGCACGAGGACTGCCGCCCGCTGCTGGCCGGAGCCGACGACCTGAGCATCGTGTTCCAGCCGATCGTCGACCTCGCCACCGCGACGGTCGCCGGCTACGAGGCGCTGGCCCGGTTCCCCGGCACCGCCTCTCCTGACGTCTGGTTCGCCGCGGCGGCCGAGGGCGGGCTGGGGGCCCAGCTCGAGGCGCTCGCGCTCCGCCGGGCGCTGGCCGCCCTGCCGGACCTGCCGCCGAACACCTTCCTCACCGTCAACGTCAGCCCCCACCTGCTCGACAGCGGCCCCGTGGCGGCCGCGCTGGCCGAGCCCGCGACGCTGCGGCGGGTGGTCATCGAGCTGACCGAGCACCTGCCCACCCCGGACCTGGCCGCGCTGCGCGGGCAGACCGCGGCGCTGCGCGGGCGCGGTGCGCTGATCGCCATCGACGACGCCGGCTCCGGCTGGTCGGGGCTGCAGCAGATCGCGGAGGTCCGCCCTCAGCTGGTCAAGCTCGACCGCGCCCTCGTCTCCGGCGCCGACACCGACCCGGTGAAGGCCGCGCTGGCCGAGATGGTCGGCGCCTTCACCAACCGGATCGACGCCTGGCTGCTGGCCGAGGGCATCGAGACCCCCGGCGAACTGGCCGCCTTCGCCCGGCTCGGCGTCCCGCTCGCCCAGGGTTGGCTGCTCGGGCGGCCCGCGCCCTCCTTCGCCCCGCTGTCCGCCGAGGCCGAGCAGCTGGTGCGCGCCAGCATCGCCCGCGCCCAGCTCAGCGAGAGCGTGGCGAGCCTGTTGCGCCCGGTCCGGCAGCACGGCCCCGGCGACGACGACGCCCCACCGCCCTACGTGGTGCTGGACGCCGACGAGGTGCCGGTGGAGCTGGTGCTCGCCGACCCGCGCACCGGCGCCGCCTACCGCGCCCCCGTCTCGCTGCGCGTGCTGCCCTCGGCCGGGGTGGCCGAGACGCTGCAGCGGGCGCTGACCCGGCCGCCGGTGCACCGGTTCGACCCCGTCGTCTGCACCGACCGCACCGGCACCGTGCTGGGCCTGCTGCGGATGGAGGACCTGGCCTCCGCATCGGCCAGCCGCTGACCCCCGGCCGTCACCCGACGACCGGTCCACCGAGTCCCGAGGAGAGAGATCCGTGAAGGCCTTCGCCTGCGGGGACGTCGTCCCCGGCTGCACCGCCCGCTTCACCGCCCCGGACGAGGACGCCGTCCTCTCCCAGGTCGCCGCGCACGCGACCGCCGACCACGGCCTGGGCAGCGTGCCGCCCGAGCTGGTCGCCCAGGTCCGCGCGCACATCGTCGCGACCTAGCAACGGCAGGTGCTGACGCCACGCGCCCAGCCGACGGCCCCCCGTCCAGAGGCTCGCCCCGAGCTCGCGAGGGGTGAGGAGGACGGGGTCCTTCTTCAGGCGCTGGCGTCGGTGAGCAGCTGCCGCTGCTCGTCGGTGAGCACCAGGTCCAGCATCGGGAGCAGGTCGGCCAGCTGCTCGACGCTGCGGCCGCTGGCGATCGGCGCGGTCACCGTGGGCTGGTCGGCGAGCCAGCGCAGCGCGACCGCGGCGCTGGTCACGCCGTAGGCGTCGGCGACCTGCTGGAGGGCGGCGAGCACCCGGTCGCCCTTCTCGCCCACGTACTGCGCCGCGCCCTTGGCGCGCGGGGAGTCGATGGTCTCCCCCGCCCGGTACTTGCCGGTGAGGAACCCGCGGGCCAGCCCGAAGTAGGGCAGGACGCCGAGCCGGTGCTCGGCGGCGACGGCCTGCAGCTCGTCCTCGTAGACCGCGCGCTCCATGAGGTTGTAGTGCGGCTGGAGCGCCACGTACCGGGTGACGCCGAGCTCGTCGGAGGTCTTCAGGGCCTCGGTGAGCCGGGCCGCGGAGTAGTTCGACGCCGCGACGTACCGCACCTTGCCGGCCTGCACCAGCTCGTCGAAGGCGCGCAGCGTCTCTTCCAGCGGGGTGCTCTCGTCGTCGTAGTGGGCGTAGTAGAGGTCGATGCGGTCGGTCTGCAGGTGCTGCAGCGACCGGTCGCAGGCCGCCCGGATCTCCCCCGCCGACAGCGGGTGCTCCTTCTCCCCCGGGCTGGCCTTGGTGGCCACCACCATCCGGTCGCGCATGCCGCGCTCGGCCATCCAGTTGCCCAGGATGGTCTCGGAGACGCCGTTGCCGTACATCTCCGCGGTGTCGACGAACGGCGACTGGGTGCTGGGGACGGCGTCGGTGAACCGGTCGAGCAGGGCGAAGGACGTCGGCTCGTCGGCGGTCCACCCGAAGACATTGCCGCCCAGGCAGAGGTCGCTGACGGTCAGGTCGGTCCCGGGGAGCTGTGGCATGGCGTCCACGCTAGTTGAAGGGCTCTCCTGCCCCCCGTCGCTCGCAGGCTCGCACCGGGCCCCTGCAGGAGAGCCGATGGTGCCGCGCTGGACTCGGCGTGATCAACTGCGTGACGAAAGTGACCTGCGGGTAGAAAAGCCCGAGGATCCGGGCTCATCGCTCGCCAACACCCAGGTCGGCATGGCAACGTGCCGCCCGTTGCTGGTCGACGACGGGGTCGGCCAGATCCGCCCACCGGGCACCCGTCACACCGACGGCGAGCCCGGTGGAGGCCCCGGCGTCCGCCAGGACGCCCGGGGGCCGCACCCGGTCCGACCGGGCGCGACGACCACGGCGGCCCGCCCGAGGGCCGGGCCGCCGATCACGACACCGAGAGGAACCCGCATGAACAAGGCCGAACTCGTCTCCGCCATCGCCAAGCGCGCCGACGTCCCCGCCAGCACCGTCGACTCCGTGATCAACGGTCTCCAGGAGGAGCTCGTCGACGCCATCACCCGCGGCGACAAGGTGGCCGTCCCCGGCCTGCTGACCGTCGAGCGCGCGCAGCGCTCCGCGCGCACCGGGCGCAACCCGCAGACCGGCGAGTCCATCGAGATCGCCGCTGCCAACACCGTCAAGGTGACCGCCGGCTCGAACCTGAAGAAGGCCGCCGCCGCCGTCCCGGTCGAGTGAGGCCCTGACTGGCCCCACGACGCGCTCCGCGCGCCGCGGGACCCTGCAGCCAGGCCGATCTGCGCCCCCGTTCCGCTCCCGCGGACGGGGGCGCAGGCGTGCCCGGCCAGGATGGGGGCATGGCGCCGAACCACGTCCTGCTGCCCGACGAGCGCACGCTGCACGGCTCCTGGGATCCGGCCCGGGCCCCGGCGCTGACCGTCGACCCGGGTTCCTCCGTGCGGCTGGGCACCCTGGACTCCGGCTGGTCGACCGGCCCCTACGCCGGCCCGGCCACCGGCCCGGACGTCACGGCGGGCCTCGCCGCGCGCCCCCGGCACCCCGCGCACGACCCGGCGTCCGGGCACGCGCTCACCGGTCCGGTCGCCGTGCGCGGCGCCGAACCCGGGCAGGTGCTCGGCATCCGCATCGACGACGTCGTCCCCGGGCCGTTCGGCACCACCTACGTCGGGCTGCGGTCCACCGCGCTCAACGAGTGGCTCGGCGTGACCGCGGCCCCCGCCGTCCACCGGTGGACCCTCGACGCCACCGCCGGGGTGGGGCGCAACCAGGCCGGGCACTCGGTCGCGCTGCGGCCGTTCCCCGGGGTGGTCGGCGTGCCCCCGGCCGAGCCGGGCGAGCACTCGACGATCCCGCCGTACTGGCACGGCGGGAACCTGGACTGCCGCGAGCTGGTCGCCGGCTCCACGCTGTACCTGCCGGTGACCGTGCCCGGCGGGCTGCTCTCGGTCGGTGACGGGCACGCCGCGCAAGGCGACGGTGAGGTCGCCGGGACGGCGATCGAGTGCCCGCTGGAGCGCATCGACCTGACCCTCGACGTGCTGCCGGACCTGTTCGGCCGGGCCCTCACCACGCCGGTCGCGCGGACCCCCGCGGGCTGGGTGACCATGGGCGTCGCCGACGACCTGGACGAGGCGATGGCGGTGGCGCTGGACGCGATGCTCGACGTCATGGCAGCGGTGCACGGCATCGGCCGCTCCGACGCCCTCGCGCTGGCCAGCGTGGTGGTCGACCTGCGGGTCACCCAGGTGGTGAACCAGGTGGTCGGCGTGCACGCCGTCCTCCCCTGGGGCGCGGTGCGCTGAGCCTCGGGATCAGGTGACCTGATCGTGGGGGGGGGGGGGGGGGGGGGGGGGGGGGGGGGGGGGGGGGGGGGGGGGGGGGGGGGGGGGGGGGGGGCGGGGGGGGGGGGGGGGGGGGGGGGGGGGGGG